>JBJTUJ010000042.1:0-3315 GCA_046080685.1 Cyanobium sp.
GCCACCCCCGGCCGGAAGGCGGCGTGCAGGGCCCGGGCATGCACCGAGGGCACCACCGCATCGAATTCGGCCGCCACGATCGTGGTGGGGGCCGTCACCTTGTGGGCCTCAGCCGCCGCATCCCAGCGGTCGCGCAACAGCAGGTCGACCGGCAGCCAGGGCATGGCGTTGCGGGCCACCGCCACCAGGCTGTCGAACGGCACCAGCAGCACCAGGCGCTGCACCGGCCGCGTGGCAGTGAGGTGAACCGCCGGCCCGGTGCCCAGGCTGCGGCCCGCCACGCTCACCTGGGGATGCCTACTGGCCACCAGGGCATAGAGGGCCTGGGCATCGACGCGCAGGGCGGCCTCCGAAGGTTGGCCTTCGCTGCCGCCGTAGCCGCGGTAGTGGAGCAGGTAGAGGGCCGTGTCCGGAAGAAGGGCGGCCAGATCGCCACGGGTCAGCGACACGTCCTCCGCATTGCCGCCGAAGTAGATCAATGCCCGCGGTCCGGGATGGGGCCGATGGGCCACCAGGATCCGCTTGCCCTCCACCGTCAACTCCAGCCGACCCGTGGGATCGGCGGCGAGCTGGGGAAAGTAGATGAAGCGCCGCTGGTCCAGGGCCATCAGCAGGCAGAGCCCGCCGTAGCCCAGCGCCAGGGCGCCGCCGGCCCAGCCCAGCCACCTCAGCACCGCCGCTTGCCTCCACGCCCGCAGGGGAAGTGTGGCGAAGGAGCGGATCGATGGGGCCGTGCACTGCTGATCTCCTGATGCAGGAGCACTACAATGTCGTTCATGAACAATCGCTCGCTTACCATCCGTCTCGACGAGGGGCTCGAGCAGGAGCTGGAAGCCGCCTGCACCGAGACCGGCCGCTCCCGTGGCGAGATCGTGCGCGATGCCCTGCGACGCCAGCTGCAACTGATGCGCTTTGAGCGCCTGCGGCGCCAGGCCCTGCCCTTGGGCGAAGCCGCTGGCTGGCTTACCGATGACGACGTGTTCGCTGCCATCTCCTGAGCGGCGTGCGCGTGTTCTTCGACACCAACGTGCTCGTCAGCGCCTTTCTTGCGCGCGGGCTCTGCGCCGACTTGCTGCGACTGGTCCTCAGCGAGCACACCCTCGTGACCAGTGAGGTGGTGCTTGCTGAGCTGCGCGACGTGCTCGGCCGCAAGGTGCGTATGCCCGCGCAGGAGATCGAGGCCATCGTGGCCTTCCTGCACGATCAGCCCGTGGCCCCAAACCCGGCCACGATTCTCCAACTGGGGTTGGTGGATGCCGACGATGAGTGGGTGCTGGCCAGTGCCGTGCTTGCTGAAGCCGATCTGTTCGTTACCGGCGAGCAGGGTGTCCTGGCCTGCACAAACCCACCTCTGCCTTTGTTCAATCCCCGGGGCTGCTGGGAGCACCTGCGCGGCTTAGGTTGACCAGGGTGTGGGTGGACCCAGCGGTGGACCATCAGCTCACCGAATTGCCGCTCGGCTCCCGATCCAGCAGCACCTCCACCTGGTGCTCATTCCAGCCCTCACAGGAACCGGTAGACCTCCAGGGCGCTGCTCAAAGACGTGACCACACCCATGCGGGGAAGGCCCTGGGCGTTGGCGCGCATCACCCGATCGGCCAGGCGCCGCTGCTGGCTACTGATCTTCTCGGCCAGATCGCCCAACGGTCCCACCGTTGCGGCGGCCCGCGGGTAGGGCAGCCGGCGCATCGCTCTTGATCAGAGGCAGCTGGCCGAGGGTGCGCAGAGCAAAGGGTTTGCGGGGCTCTAGCACCACCGCCTTCCCCAGCCGGGCCCTGCTCGGGTGAGAGGTGTACGTGCGACATGACGCCCGTGGCGCCCCGACAAGCTCCTTGCGTCCCACATGGGGATCAGAGGCTTTCCAGCTTCAATAGCCCAGCCTGCCTATGGTGCAAAGGATGAATTTTACTGTAATGGCCTGGCGCAACGCTCTCCGTGGCCACCGTCGGATCCGCTGGATCGGATGGACCCTCGCTCTGCATCTGCTGGTTCCCCTGCAGCCGGCCAAGGCGACCACGTCGCTATCGTTCCTCAGCAGCCCCTACAGCTATATCGGCCTTGGCGAAACCCTTAATGCGAGGCTGGATGATGGCTTCGAATTCTCTGTCAGCGGCGATCCTTCCATTACCCTCGGATTCACCATCGCCCGACCCTGGATGCCTGATGGCGGAATCGCTATTGGAACCTCTACGTGGCCGCGCCCCAGGCTGAGACCCTTGCTGTGGGCAGCTACGCCAACGCAACCCGGTGGCCTTTTCAGCTGGCAACGGCTCCTGGGCTCGACTTCAGCGGCAACCATCGTGGCAACAACAGATTAACTGGAACATTTAATATTCTGGAATTGATCTATTCGGTTGAGGGCATCTCTTCCGTAGCCATCGACTTCCTTCAGTACGACGAGGAGGGTCTCAATGGCTGGACCAAAGGGGCTCTTCGGTATAATTCAGCTATTTCGATTGCCCTCACTCCCGAACCCATCATCGTTGAACCCCCCCCCGCTGGATTCTGGAACCGATCCTTCGGATGAACTCCTTCCATCTCCCGGTGAATAGACATGGCCGGATACCAGCAATTCAGGCAGTTTTTCCTCAGGCAGTTCTTCGTCAGGTAGTTTTTCCTCTGGTGGATTTTCTTCCGAGTTGGTGATTCCAGTATTCACTGAGCTTACGCCCTTTCATGGTACGCCCGTTCCCACACCAGGTCCTCTCCCGATTGCTGGAGCCGTCGCGGGCTGGCACAGCGCCCGCCGCCTGCGCCGCCGCAGTCAGGCGCGCCGACAACATCCAACCCGCTCAAGTGCAAACGGCCAGTCGCGGCGCTGACCGTCCGAGCTGAACCCCATGCAGTAGCTCCAACAACTCGTTCCCGGATGGGGGCAGCGCCAGCCGGGGCCTGCCAGCCAGAGTGCTTGTCCGTCCTGTCGGCCTGTTCTGCATGCCTCTGATCCAGCGCGACGCTCCCTATCTCCACTGGGAGTTCAGCGATCACAGCAGCGGTGATCTGCTGCGGCTCGTGCCCGAGCGCGGTGGCCTGATCAGCGGCTGGCGCTGCGGCGATCGCGAGGTGGTGTATCTGGATCTGGAGCGCTTCCTCGATCCTGCCCAGTCGGTGCGGGGCGGCTTCCCGGTGCTGTTCTCGATCACCGGCGGCCTCCCGAACATCCAGCTGCCCTGCCCCAGGGCACCTTCACCCTCGGACAGCACGGCTTCGCCAGTCAGCTGCCCTGGCAGATGAAGGCTCTGGCCGATGGCATCGATCTGCTGGTGCGACCCACCGGCCCGGTGCGGCTGGTGGATGAGGCGGCGGGCGCCACCC
>JBJTUJ010000043.1:0-6603 GCA_046080685.1 Cyanobium sp.
GAGGATCCCGAATTCGAGACCTTCTACACGAAGAACATTCTTCTGAATGAGGGTCTGCGTGCCTGGATGGCACCGGCCGACCAGCCGCATGAAAACTTCGTCTTCCCTGAAGAGGTTCTGCCTCGCGGCAACGCTCTCTGAGCCAGGTCCGCGTGCTGGATGGATTGATTCCTCTCTCCAGTTCATCTTCAAGCGCCCCGAATGGGTCGCTTTTTTGTGGCCGCCGTAGGCTGCGCTGCAGCGGACTCCCCGAGGCGATGCCCAGGTTCTGGCCCGGCATGGGGCGATCGGTTGCCGGTGCCCTCCCGGGTCGCATGGATCCGGTCAACTGGCTCTTCTTCTGGGGTGCCTTCGCCCTCTATTTCGGGGCCGTGATCCTCCGCCACGCCTGGTTTCAGACTTCGGCTTGGGATCTGGGCATCTTTGCTCAGGCCGTCTATCTGATCGGCCAGGGCCTGCCGCCTGACAGCAGTTTTCTGGGATTCCACATCCTTGGAGATCATGGGGCCCTGGTGCTCTATCCGCTGGGGCTGCTCGATCGGCTGGTGTCGTCGGTCTACACCCTGCTGGCTCTGCAGTCGGCGGCTCTGGCCGCGGCGGTCGTTCCACTGCAGCGCCTGGGCCAGCGGCGCCATCTGGGGCCGGCTGCGATCCGCACCAGCCTGACGGTGCTGGTGCTCTACCCGGTCGTGTTCAACACGGCCATCTTCGATTTCCACCCCGAGACGCTGGCCTTCCCGCTGGTGATGCAGGCGATTGTGCTGCTCGAGGAGCGTCGCCTCAGCGCCGATCGGCAGGCGGTCGCGTGCCTGCTGTTGGCCCTCACCTGCAAGGTCTCCCTGGCCCTGCTGGTGCTGGGCTTTGGGGGTTGGCTGCTGCTGCAGGGGCGACGCTGGATCGGTGGCGTGCTCTGTGTCCTGGCCGCCAGCTGGCTGCTGCTGATCGGAGGGTGGCTGATCCCCGCCTTCGGTGGTGAGGCGGCATCCCTGAGCCGACACCTGGACAAATTCGGTCTGGAGAGGGAGGTCGCCTCCCCTGGCGGCCTCGGCCTGGTGGTTCAGGCGCTGGGCTCCCTGGTGGGCCAGCTCGCGTCAGGAGCCAACCTGGCCTATGGAGTGCTGCTGCTGGCGCCGGTTCTCTATCTGCTGCTGCACCATCGGCGCTGGCTGCTGTTGGCGGGCCTGCTGCCGTTCGCCCCGCTGTTGCTGCTCAATCTGCTGGCCTCCCAGGCGAGCCTGAAGGATCTGGTGCATCACTATTCGCTGTTTCTGGTGCCACTGCTGGTGGCCCAGGCCCAGTCCACCTTCGCTCCGGTCGGCTCCGGCGGAGTGGCTGGCTATCCCGGCTGGCTGCGGCCCCGGCTGCTGCCGGCGGTGGTGGGCTGGACACTGGTGGCCTTCGTGGCCCTGTCGCGGCTGTCATTCTTTCTGGGGCCCTTTCAGGAGTCCCTCGACAATGCCCCGGCGATGCGGGAGGCGATGGCGCTGGTGCGCCCTGACGCCTCCGTGGTGGCGACCAACGCCCTGGCGGCCCACCTGGCCCGACGCCCCGCCATTGATCTGCTCAGCTCCAGATCGGCCCGTGACCTGTCCGGCGTGGATCAGGTGCTGGTGGATGCGCGCCGCGGCAGCTGGAAAGCCTCGCCCGAGTTGATCCGGAAGCTGCTGGGTCACTTGCGGACGGATCCGGCCTGGTCAACCCGATTTCAGCGGCAGGATGTGTGGCTGTTCGAGCGTCGTTCGGACACGAAGCCCCCTAAGATAAGTGAGTCCCGTCAGCAGTTATGAGGGCAGGGTTGGGCGCAGCTCGTCTGCACTTTTCTTGTCCCGAATGCATCGCCGGCTGTCAACCATCCAAACCAATGAGGAGGTGCCGGTGAGTCACAGTTGTTCCATGCAGGGTCTGCTGATCGCGGAGAACGCCGGCTGATTTCGGCACCTGATTCCTTATTTTCGGTTCCGCGGCAAAGCGGACCAGGCGAGAGCCCCCGGGGAGCCACCGTCAGGTCGCTCCCCGGGGGCATCGTTCTGGCCGGACGGGGGGGGAGAGAGTCCTAGGACTCCAGCCAGGGAGCCAGGGCCCGGCGGGCGGCCGGGTTGTCGGCACGGCCGCGCTGCAGGATGGCCACCCCGTCCCGGACGGTCTGCACGCCGTAGCGCCGGAACCAATCCAGATCAACGGCGATCCAGTCCACCTGCCGCGCCTGGCCAGTGCGATCGAGATAGGTCACGCCGTCGGGGAAGCGCACCAGCACCTCGCGCTGGGCCAGGTGGGGCACCAGCGGTGTCGTGGCCGAAACGCTGGCGCCTGCCAGGATCAGTTCCAGGGCCCGGCGGGCCTCCTGGCCGTGGTGCCACTGGGCCAGCGGCGAGCTGTAGACCCAGGGCTGCACGCTGTCGGGGTTCAGCCAGGAGAAGCTGCGGTTGGGATTGCCGGTGAGCGTGAACAGCAGCGAGAGGGCGAGGCAGGGCGCCCAGATCCGCCGCAGCCTTCGGGAGCGCCAGGCCTGCGGGTGCCGCTGCCACCAGAGAATTGTCCCAGCGAACAGGCCCGGCACCACCAGCAGGGTGTAGCGGATGTTGATCGAGAGCAGGTTGTTGTCCCCCTGCGCCAGCAGCAGGCCGAGCCACAGCAGGGCCAGGGCGCTCAACTGAGTGCCATCCAGCATGGACAGATGGGCGTGGCGGGCCAGCGGCAGCAGGGTCAGGGTGATCAGCGAGGTGGCCAGGGCCGCCCCTTCACGGCCAGGACGCAGCTGCCACTGCACCAGACCCAGCAGCGGGATCAGCAGCGTCGAGGCCAGGGCTGGAGCCAGCCGGACCACCCAGGCCGGAGGCAGTGCCAAGGGCGCTTCACCCTGATGGCTCCGCCACCCATCGATCAGCCCGGCGATCAGCCAATGGAGCCCGGGAGGTTTGTTCAGGTAGGGCTGGCCGGCGTAGGTGGGCGGCAGCCGCTCGGCCCACGGGTGTCGGCTGAGTTCTAGGGCCACCCGGGCCACGATGGCCTCGTCCCAGTCCCGCAGGGGGGCATGACGCAGGCCGGTGAACGCCAGAGCCAGGGCAGCAGTCCAGAGCAAGCCGAGGCCCCACCAGGGAGGGCGGCCGCAGACAGGCGGCATGATCCGGCCTCCAAGGTGATGGCTGGTCCCACCATGCTTGAAAGGCTGGTCCGACACGGCTGGGCGATCGATCCCGGTAAAATCAGCAGGTACCGTCAGCAGTGATGCGGGGCCGCTCGCACCCCACGGGTCCGGCCGGTTCCGAAGGCATCACCGGCTGGCAACCATCCCACGAGGAGGAGGTGTCCGTGAGCCACAGTCATTCCATTCAGGGTCTGCCGATCGCGGAGAACGCCGGCTGATTCACGGCCCGGTTTCCCTGATCATTCGGTTCCGCGCCATGGCGGACCCGGCGAGAGCCCCCGGTGAGCCCTGTGCCCGCCGGGGGCATCGTTGTTCTGGCGCCCGCGCTCTGACTTCTTGTTCTGGCGTCCGCCCCTCCGGATTGCCGCCGGAGGCCGGAGGTAGCCTCGGACACCTTCCGCCGCCTCCTTCGTGCCGCAGCCGTCGCCCAGCGAATTCCCGGCCCGGGTGATTCGCACGCCCTGGGGAGAGCTCCGGCCACAGGTGGACATGCTGCCTGTCTATTACCTGATCGTGCTCTACGGCTTGGTGTGGTTTCTGCCGTTGGGGGTGTTCGAGTTCTGGCGCAAGGGTGAGGACGGCCCCGCCGAATGGCTCCAGTTCCTCGGCTATGCCGGGGCTTCCATCGGTGCCTGGGTGGTGGTCTGGCAAAGGCGGCGGCTGGGGTTCTCGATTGCCCTGCTGGGCTGGGTAGCCCTGGCCCTGTTCTGCTTCCTGATGGCCGCCGAGGAGATCAGCTGGGGCGAGCGGATCACCGGGTTCGGTCTGGAGACCGTGCGCCAGATCAACGCGCAGGAGGAAACGAACGTGCACAACATCCCGCTGCTGCAGGGGTTCATGCACTTCGCCTTCATCTTCTTCGGTCTGCTGTTCGGCTACATCGGCTGGCGCTGGTTGCCGCGCATCGATGCGTTCCCAGCACGCCGCTTCAGCCTCTACTTCCTCCCGGTCGCCCTGTTCTACGCCTGGTTCGACCTCTCCTGGATCACCCGGGGCGACCGGATCCGCAACGACCAGGAGGCGATCGAGCTGTTGATGGCCCTCGGCCTGTTCCTCCATGCCTGGGCCATGGCGCGGTCCAGCCGAGCCACCCTCAATCCGGGGCCTTGAGGGCTTTCTTCACGTTGGCGATGGCCGCCTCCACGCTGTCCTGGGCGGCCGGCAGGCCATCCAGCTGCCCGCTCAGCACCCGGGCCAGATCTCCGAGGGCCTGCACCACGGGTTCGCTCCGGGCTTCCGGCGGCAAGGCCTGCAGAACCCGGTGGGCCCGGATCGGATGGCCGTCGGCCAGCAGCGTCACCGCCTGGTAGGTGGCCGGCCAGGGGGCCTGGGGATGGCTCGCCGCCAGGCGGCCGAACCACTGCTGCGCCTCCGCCGGCCGGTTGCGCAGCACATCGATCAGGCCCAGGCTCCAGAGGGCATCGGGGTCGTTCGGAATGCGGGAGAGCCGCTCCCTCGCCCAGGCCCTCACCCGACGCTGATAGAGGAAGTGACCATCGAGCAGGTGCTCCGTGCCGATGCGACGGAAAAGGGCGGCGACCCCGCGGGGCCCCTGTTCCATCCCCCTGGCCAGACGGATGAAGTCGTCATCGAACACCTCCACGGGGCCGGCCTTGCCCCCCTCTCCTCCCTTGCGTCGCCACAGTTCCACCTTGCGCCCCTCCGTCCAGGACCAGGACCCCACCGGCTCGAAACGGCCATCGCTGCGCACCCGCCGGCTGAGCTCGCGATACGGCTCGCGGCGGGCACCCTGATCTCCGGTGGCCAGCAGGATCCAGCCGCTGCGGCGCAGGATCTGATCGTGTTCCCTCGGCAATTTCCCCACACGCCGGCCCACGATCCGGCCGCCCTGGAGCCGGCCGAAGTAGGTGACGTTCTGCTCGTTCAGGTCGCCCGTGCCGGGCACCATCACCAGCGTGGTGGGCCGATCGCCCTCCAGGGCTCGCAGGCGTGTGATCAGGGGGGCGATCGGCGAGGGATCCGGGCGCTCGATGGCGTCCAGGCGCTCCCGGGTGGTGCCGACCGCCGCCGCGGCCAGGCCTGCGGCCAGGATCCCGCCGGCCGCCAGCGGACTCCAGCGCCGGGCCAGCAGCTCCCCGATCCACCACCAGCAGCGGGCCAGCAGCAGGATGAGCAGGGGCAGGACCGGTGCGATGTAGCGGGCATCCTTGTTGGGGCTGAGGATGGTGGCGATCAGGGCCGCCACGGTGCAGCCGATCAGCCAGGGCCAGCCCGCCGGCAGGCACCGCCAGGCCCGCAGCCAGCCCCCCGGACCTGCACGTCGTGACCGCCAGGCCGCCAGCAGGGGCGCCGCCAGGGCCGGCAGCAACACCGCAAGCCCGAACTGCTGGGGCCAGAGCCGCGGATACCAGAGCAGGGCATCGAGAGCAAGCCCGGTGGGATCGCCTTCGGCCGCCGCCGATTCCACCACCGCCCTCTGGGTGCCCCCCAGGGTGGTGATGCCGTTGTGCCGGAGCCAGGGCACGATCAGCGCCAGCACCAGGGCCAGGGCCGCCAGCGCCTGAAGCCTGCGCCGCGGTCGCCCCAGGGCCTGGCCGGCGGCCCAGATGCAGGGCAGGGCCACCACCAGCAGGGCGCTCTGTTTCACCAGCAGAGACGCCGCCACCGCCAGGGCGGCCACCACGGCCTGATCCCAGCGGCCCCCGCGGGGGGCCGGGGCCTGCCAGCAGCCCAGGCGCCAGAGGGCCAGGGTCGTGCTGGCCGTCAGGGGAATGTCGAGGGTGTAGTCCACCCGCAGGCCCGCGAGCGCTGGGAGCAGGGCCACCAGGGCGGCGGCCAGCAGGCCGAAGCCCCGGCCCAGCAGCTGCCGCCCCCACAGGGCCACCACCACCAGCAGCAGGCCATGCCAGAACGCCAGGGCCCAGCTGGCCTCATCCACACCATCCCCGGCCACGGCCATCACCGTGCCGTTCACCAGCGAGGCCAGCGGGGGGATCTTGGGGGAGAGATCGAGCAGGTCGGCCCAGCCGCTCCAGCCCCCCGCCGGCAGCAGGCCGAGGGCCCGGCCGTGATCCACCGCACTGTTGAGATAGTCGGCCTGGTCCCAGCTCGGCACCCGCCCATCCACCTTCAGCCAGAGGCGGTCGCCGATCGTCGCCAGGGCCCAGATCCCTGCGAGGGGCAGCCACCAGCTCCGCACGGAGTCCAAACGCCTATGAAGGACACCTTGCAATTGTCCGAAAGGCGCGTCAAGAAAACAACATCACGGTTGTGAGCATTTATGTGAACGAGCGCCAGTTTAATAATTCCGAAGATTTTATAAAATACCCCCGTCATGAAGAAAGAGACCTTTCTTTGTTGCAAGGGGAAGGGGTAGATGTCGTTTATTTTCCTCAAACAGCGCAACTTTTCACGCCGGAGTATTTACCGATTAATTTTTCTTTGAACGGATTGGATGAGCTTCTTGAGGGGGCATCCCGTCCCGGTCATTTTAAAGG
>JBJTUJ010000044.1:0-8989 GCA_046080685.1 Cyanobium sp.
CGTGCCCCTCTCCGCCGACGGCACCTTCCGCATCCAGGTCCCCTTCCGCGACGGCCAGCAGCTCTATCCCATCGAGGCCATCGCCGCCGACGGCGAGCAGAAGCGCTCCATCACCCTCGAGTTCCGCCGCTCCACCCCCGAGGCGAACGTGAACACCCTGGAAGCCGCCCTTCCCGAGTGGTTCTAAGGGGCCTTGAGCCTGGCGGCCAGCTCCGCCAGGCTCCCCTCGGAGTCATCGAATCCGGCGGGTACGTTCACCACCCGATCGGCTTCTCCTTCCCCGAGCGGTTGCCATCGCCGTAACTGATCCTCGAGCACCGACGCGTCGGCATCCGAAGGATCGCCTCCACGTCGGCGCCGGCAATCGATCCCTGAGAGCGCCCAGGCGGGATCCACGGCCAACTCGAGGATCACGAACAGGCCTCCCCTGGCCTTGGCCAGCTGCCCCAGCGTGCGGCGATGCTCCGGCGCCAGGAAGGTGGCATCAACGATCAGCGACAGGCCGGCCTCCAGCAGGGCCGCGGCGCAGTCCGGCAGGCGGCTTTCGTAGAGCCGTCGGCTCGTTGCCGTGTCATACAGACCTGGCACGTCACGGTTGGTGGGAGCGTCGAGAGGCAGGCCGAAGGCCCGCTTGCGCTCGAAGTCGGAGCGCAGGTGGATCCAGCCGAGGCGGCGGCAGAGGCGGCGCGCAAGGTGGGTCTTGCCGCTGCCCGACACCCCGCGGGTGATCACCAGGGTGCCCGCAGCGGCTGGCGCGGTGCTGCTGCGGTGGGCCAGATCCAGGTAGGCGGAAAGGGCCTCCTGCTGGGACCGGCGCTCCTGCGGCGACAGGTCGGCCTGGGCGAGCCGCAGGGCCGCCACCTTGGCCCTCACCAGGGCGCGGTAGGTGATGTACCAGCGCCAGGTGGCCATGCCGGGGTAGTCGCCACTGCACTCCAGCCAGCGGTTCAGCACCTGAACCGCCAGGTCGGGCCGCTGCCGGCGCTCCAGGTCCATCGCTAGGAAGGCCAGATCGCTGATCACGTCGATCCAGCGCAGTGCCGCACTGAACTCGATGCCGTCAAAGACCGTGATCCGCCCCTCCAGCCAGGCCATGTTGCCCAGGTGCAGATCGCCATGGCACTCGCGGATGCGGCCATCGGCCCGCCGCCGCTTGAAGAGCGCCGCCAGCTCCGCAGCGGTGCGCTCGCTCCAGCTCCGCAGCGGTGCCACCAGCTCGGCCGCAACCCCGCACGCCTCCAGGGCCGCGAGGTTGGCCAGGGCGGGCTCGGCCACGGCGGCGGCGTTCCCCCAGGGGGTGTCGAGCGGGGCCACGGCGGCCTGCTGGTGGAAGAGCGCCAGTCGGTCCGCCAGGGCTTCGAAGGCCTCCGCATCCAGCAGCCCCCGCTCCAGCACGGCGGGCAGGAGGGCGCTTTGATCGAACTCGGCCATCCGCACCGCCCATTCGATCGGCGCCGCCGCAGCCGCGGCGCCTGAGCCCAGGACGCGGGCCCGTTCAGGTGGCCCCTGGATGGCCACCACCTCCAGGTAGAGCGCGGGGGCGAGCCGGCGATTGAGCCGCACCTCCTCGAGGCAGGCCTGGTGCCGCTTGTCGAGGGTGTCGAAGTCGACGAAGCCGAGGTTCACCGGCTTCTTCACCTTGTAGGCGAAGGAGCCGGTGAGCAGCACCCAGGAGATGTGGGTCTCGATCAGCCGGATGGGGACGACGGGGTGGTCGTAGGCCTCGGGCCGTAGCAGGGAAGCGAGGAGCGGATCCATCGGCGCAGGCTCACGGCAGGTTGTTGATCCCCCGGATCTTCCAGATCAGCATCGACTCGAACGGGGTCCAGAGCAGGAACGGCAACAGCCAGGGCATAGCGGCGGGGCTCACCCACCACAGCGCCAGGCACAGCAGCACCCCATAACCCCACACAGCAAGCAGGGCGAGCGCACCGGCCCCCACACGATGGGAGCGGCAGAGGAACCAGGTGGCGATCTCCACCAGGGCCACCAGGGCCAGGAAGCAGGCGACCACCAGGAGGTTGCCGCTGTCCTCCCACGCGCGCACGGCGCCGAGGTAGACACCGCCGTAGATCAGCAGCCACACCATGGGCAGCCAGATGTGGAAGCCCATCCAGGCGGGGCGGCGCAGACTGCGGAACCAGGTGAAATCCTTGGCGCTGGGGTTGATCGAGATGATCACCATCAGCATCAGCACGAAGATGGTGAGCCAGGCGGGCACGAGGGAAGGGGTCGATGGCCTCATTCAACCGCCCCGCCCCTGGGCGGAAAGTCCGGGGGGTGCGGGCGGGGAGGAGGTCCCTAGCGTGGAGAGGTGCGACCGCGACACCGGCCATGCATACCCACGACATGGAGAACCACGACAACCTCTACGCCGACGAGGGCGTGATGGTGATCGGAGAAACCCCGGCCGATGCCCGCAGCCACGCCCTCTGAGCCGTGGGCGCGGTGGTGCTGATGGTGGCGGGGCTGGGCATCGCCCTGATCCTCACCTGAGGCGCCTGGCGGCAGCGGGCTGGGACGGCGGAACCACGTCGGCCCACCCCGTCCGGGCCGTGTCGATCAACTGGCCGTAGATCTCGTTGAAGAACTGGCTGAGGGAAGGGTTGCTGGCCCGGGGCCCGCTGATCGTGTCGGCCGGCAGGGCCGCCTCGAGGATGTCGAGAAGTAGGGCCACCTCCCTGGTGCGCAGCTGGAGGAGATGCTCGCCGCCTTGATGGAGAACCCTCATCGCCCGGAACCGAAAGAATGTCTTAAACCTAGACCCGTTTTGTCTTGCTCCGGGTCGCAGGCTGAGGATCCGTTGAGATCGGTGGCATCGGCCGACAACCCTGATCCCACCGGCAGCGCCCACTCGCGCCAACACGGGCCGCCGGGGCCCGGCGGCAGCCACACCCGCAACCGCAGCGGCAGATCCGCACCCACGCGGCAGACGAGCCGGCAGCGGCTGAACGGGGCGACGGGCACGCCGCCCCGCAGCGGCGGCAGCGGGCACTGGGGCGGCCAGGGCGAGGGATGGCCGAGGCACTCCAGCAGCAGGGGCAACAGCAGGGAAGCCGGCAGTACCTGCTGGGCTTCGGCCAGCGGCTGAAGACGCTGCAACAGCAGCTCCGGGCTGGCCTCCTCGAGGATCAGGTGCAGGGCACCCCAGCCTGGAAACCCCAGGACACTGAGCAGGGCGGAGCGGGGCACGGCAAGGACGCAGAGGCTGGTCCTTCGCCAGTGCCACCGGCCGTCCCGTCGGACACTCAGCCCCCCGGCGCTGGCAGGATCAGCCACGATCCAGCCCGGCCCCCCCTCCATGACCCCCACCGAGCCCCGTCGTCCCGCCTGGCTCAACTGGCTGATCCTTGCCGCCTTCCTGTGGTCGAGCTGGCAGCTGGCCGGGCTCTGGTTCGACCGCCTGCACGGAAACTGAGTCAGCCCCTGGGCGGAGAGGGCTGAGGCCCCTGAGGCGGCCCCGACGGTGGCACGGGCGGAGAGGTGAGGGCCCGGAAAATGCGCACCCCGCCACCCACGAGCAGCAGCAGGGCCAGCAGGGCCAGGGCCACCACCATCAGCACCCCCGCGAGCTGCAGCACGCCGATGCTGAGATGGCTGAGGCCATCGATCAGATTGGCGATGGCATTGCTCACGAGCAGCAGGGCATCGAGGCGGTCGGGGATCTGCATCAGCCCCAGCAGCAGGCCGGCTCCGGCCGCACCGAGGAGCAGACCCGTCCCCACCTGACGCCAGCGAGAGCGCCGCAGCCCCCGCCGGGGAGCAGCCCTGCGCCTGCGCGCCAGCCGCGGCCGGAGCGCCGGGGTGGGAAGCTCCAGGGGCCGGGACGGGATAGGCAGGGGCGGCTCAGTCATGACGCCGGTTCATGGGCGACGGAGCGGATCACGGTTCCAGCGGGTAGCCCGCCCCCCGCATCCAGCGCTCGAACTCCATCAGCACCAGTTCGTTCGGACAATCGATCAGCGACAGGGCATGGACCGTGCAATCCCCGTGCCCGCCGTGGTGGAGCGACAGATGGAAACAATCCCCGCTCAGGCCGCACACCTCCGGATCGCTGCGGACCACCACGTCGAGGGCGGCGCCCAGCCGGGCCACCCTTCGACGCAGTTCCGACCAGGAGAGGGACATCGCGACGCGGTGGGACAGGACGGTTCGGCCCCCAGTGTTACCGCACCGCCGGCAGCGTCAACTGCGCGGCAGCGGTGGCGGGGCCTGTGGCGGGGATGGTGGCGCCTGCCGGGTGGTTGTCTCTCGGCGAGGGGCCGCCTCGGGGGCTGACCGGGGCGGCAGGGGCAGGAGCGAGGCGACGCCGGCAGCCAGAGCCAGGGCCAGGGCACCCCCGAGGGGGGCGGCCACCCGGCGGGCCAGCGGCGTGCGGCTGCTCAGTTCGCGGTGGCGCAGCGGCCGGGGATGGGGGAGGGGAAGGGGAAGCTGGAGGCGGGGATCCAGGCGCACCTGGTCGAGCACCCGCACAAGATCCGCCAGCTCGGCATCGTCGAGCTCCAGCTGCAGCGGTTCGATGCCCGGCTGGCTGCTGCGCAGCTGCAGGCGGTGGTGTCCCTCGCCGGCGGGCTCGATCGACACGGGAGCCTCCGCATCGCCGGAGGGCCTGGCCACGCCGCTGATCAGGTTGCGGGCGTACGGCAGCACGGCCCCCATCAGCGCTTCGAGATGCTCACGGCGCCCCTCCAGCTGGGGCCTCCCGAGCCACTCCAGCGACCAGCTGGAGAGGATTCCGATCGCCTCCGACGACTGGCCCGCCGAGACATCCGGCAGACCATCGAGCTGCAGGCGGCAGCTGATCTGGTCGTAGCGCAGGCTCTGCTTCATCGCCGCACTCTGGATCATCGGCTCAGCCCACCGCATCCATCAGGCTGGCCTTCATCCGCTCGAACCCGCCGGTGCCGGCGGCAAAGGCAAGCGAGCGGATCAGCCGCCGCCGCTCCTCGGCCCCCTCCTGCGGATCGAGCAGGGTCTGGATCCCGCTGCGCCGCGGATTCATCCGCTCCTGCAGCAGCTCGGCCAGGCGCTGCCGGAACAGATCCCAGCGGTGCTCGGTGACCGCGGCCGCCTCACCCCGACTCAGGAGGGAGCGGAGCATCGGATAGAGCCGATCGGCCATCACGCAGAGGATGCGGATCAGGGCGTCGGTTTCCACCGCGGCCAGCTCACCCCGGCGGCAGACCCGGCGCAGGGGGTTATGGCAGCGGCGTTTCCAGAGCTCGACCCGGTTGGGGAAGAGGCCTCCGTAGCCGAGCTGCTCGGTCAGCCAGAGCATGGCTTCGCCGCCATTGAAATCGAGGGCCTCCAGGCAGAGGAGCATCAGATCGAGTCGCTCCACTCCCCTTCGGGGCAGGGGGCGTTCGTCTGGGGGCGTGGGGCCGAGGTCCTGGGTCATGGCTGCGATGATGCCAGCGGCTGCGTCCCTCCGTCATCCGGTGGGTGACGCATCCCCGCCCGATACCCCTCGCCATGACCTCCTCCAGCTCCGGCACCGACCTGCGCCGCTGGGTGCGTGACGTGCCCGATTTCCCCAAACCGGGCATCCTCTTCCGCGATCTCACCCCGCTGATGCGGGACCCCGAGGGCTGGCAGGAAACGGTGCGCCGCCTGTCGGCGGTGGCAGAGGACCTGCAGCCCGATCTGATCGTGGGCATCGAGTCGCGCGGCTTCATCGTGGGCACCAGCCTCTCCACCGCCCTGGGCCTGGGCTTCGTGCCGGTGCGCAAACCCGGCAAGTTGCCCGGCGCGGTGCACGGCGTTGATTACAGCCTCGAGTACGGCACCGACCGGCTGGAGATCCATGCCGACGGCTTCGAGGACAATCCCCGGGTGCTGATCGTCGACGACCTGCTGGCCACCGGCGGCACCGCCGCCGCCTGCGCCGAGCTGGTGACCCTGGCCGGTGGACGCCTGTGCGGCTTCTCCTTCGTGGTGGAGCTGGCCGACCTGCAGGGTCGCAGCAAGCTGCCCGAGGACGTGCCGGTCGACTCCCTGATCGTGTACTGAACGGGCCGCCGCGGAGCCGGATGGCCTGGGATCAGAGCTGCTGCTGGTCCTGCCAGGTGAGCAGGCGATCGAACTGCTCCAGGCTGATCAGTCCGTAGCGCCACAGCACCACAGGAAGGGGCGCCTGCTCGAGCTGGGCCTGGCGCAGGCCAAGTTCGAGGGCGCTGTCGGCAAGTCCCACCTGATGGCGCAGGTAGCGCACCAGGGCGGCCGGCGGAACGGGCTGGGGGCAGGTGCTGATCACCATCCCTTCACTGTGTCGAGCTGCCGGGCCGCTGGCAAGGGGCCATCGGTCATCACGCCGAGCACCAGGCGCCGCAGGGGGGAGAGCCGGGCGAGACCCAGCAGGGCAAGCCGCCGCAGCGGCAGCAGGAGCGGCTGCCGGTTGGAGAACACCCGCACCAGCAGATCGGTGGCCAGCAGGGTGAGGATCAGATCGGGCCAGCGGCGCCAGGCATAGGCGACGCCGATCCGCCGGGGCGCCAGGCGGCCACGGGCGGCCCGCTCCGCCAGCCGCTGCAGCAGTTCCACATCGCGCCAGCAGAGATTGAGGCCCTGCCCCCCCACGGGGTGGCAGCGATGGGCGCTCTCTCCCACCAGCACGGTGCTGCCCCGGTGCAGGCGGTGGGCCAGCAGAAGGGACACCGGGAAGCTGCGCGGCCGATCCAGCAGGGCATCGGGCTGGAGATCGTCGGGAAGGACGCCGGCCAGTTCATCGAGGAAGGCGGAATCCGCCAGGCCCTGCCGCCGCAGGCAGCGCTCCGCGGGGGCGCTCCAGACCAGTTGGAAGCGCTCATCGCCGATGGGCAGCACGGCAAAAGGCCCCTCGGGACGAAGCAGTTCCCAGGCCTCGTCGTCGTTGCAGCCCCGCAGGGCCACCTGCACGGTGAGGCAGGCCTGGCGGTAGGGGATCCGCCAGCAGCCGATCCCCAGCGACGCCCGGGTGGGGGAGTCGGGCCCGTCAGCCGCCACCACCAGGTCGGGCTGATCGCCAGGAAGGCCGGCCATGGGCGGCTCAAGGGGGGGCTCGCCGAGGTGGAGGGTCACGGCTGGATCGGCGACCAGCCGATCCAGCAGCGTGGCCATCAGCGGCTGGTGCAGGCCGATCCAGCCCACGGCCGCGTCGGGCCGCTCGCCACGGGGCTCTCCCAGGTCGCGGACGGCGAAGTCGGCACCCCGCCCCAGGGCGAGGTCGCGCAGGCGCAGGTGGCGGAACGGCAGCATCTGGGGCGCCAGAGCACGCCAGAGATCGAGGCGCCGCAGCAGCCGCTCACTGGAATGGGTGAAGGCGTAGGCGCGGCACCGGCTCCGCAGGGCGCCGGGCCCGAGGGGATCGTGGAGGTCCACCCGCCAGCCTGCGGCGGCCAGGGCCAGGGCGCAGAGACAGCCGGTGGGACCGGCGCCGTTCACCCGGGCGAGGGGTCGGGAGGGCATCGCAGCGCTCAGGGTTCGGACACGAAAAAGCCGCAGCAGAGTCTGCTGCGGCGAGAAAAAAGCTCCCGGTCGGGCCGATGCCCGCAGAGGGTGCCCGTCGTGGCGATCAGCCGATGCCGAGCAGGCCACGGGTGAAGGCTTCGCCGCCAAGGGCGAATTCGGTGGCGATCAGGGCGATGAAGCCGAGCATGGCCATGCGGCCGTTCAGCAGTTCGGCGCGCTGGTGGAAGCCCCAGCCGTTCTCTGCAGCATCCACAACCTCCATGCGGGGCTCGGTGGCGAAGGCGTTGAGGCGGCCGCCGTCTTCGGTGGTGACGGTGGCGCCGCGGATGGCGGCGGGAGCGGTGGCGGAGGCTTGGGCCATGTCCTGTTTGAGAAGTGTTACGAGAACTGTAACGCAATGTTGCGACCCTGTGGGCGGTCGGTTCGGCCCGGGGCGCCCCCTTCCCGCCTCAGCCCAGTCGCCGCAGGCAGAGTTCCTCGAACGCCGGCCGCAGCAGGTACGGGTATTCCCCCACCCAGAGCTTCACCTGGGGCAGCCAGGCGTCACTGAGGGCGCCGATGCGCGAGAAGTCGCGCCGCTCGCTCAGCACCAGGGCGCGCACCACCATCCCCGGGCGGATGACGCTGTGCTTCTTCTCCATCGGAAAGCGGATCTGGCCCAGATAGCCGTCCTCATCTTCGATCTCCAGGCAGAGCCAGGTGCGCCGGTTCTCCACCAGCTCCAGCCGGCCGGACGCATTCGCCTGCTCCCGGCGGTTCTCCACCACCTCCCGACTGAAGCGGTCGGCCACCACGCCCTCGAACAGGGCGGCGGCGGGGTAGCGGCGCAGGGTGGCGTTGCGGCGGCCGGCCTCCAGGATGGGTCCCCAGAGCACGTAGAGCAGGAACACGAAGCCCGCCACCAGGAACACCGGGCCGATCTGGCTGGCGAACAGCAGCGTCTGGCTGATCAGCAGGGCGATCACTCCGCCGATCACCGAGATCAGCACCCGCTGCAGGATCTTGCGGGGATCGCCGCTGCAGGCGCCGAACTGGGGACCGGTGGCCACCGCAGGGATCAGCCGGAACAGTTCGCCCTCGCGCAGGGGGATCAGCATCGCGCTCCTCCGGGGAAAGGATCGAACGGGGCGCTCACAGCAGCCGCTCCAGCCCGTACACCAGGCCCTCGAGGGCACGGACCCGCCTCGCCGTGAGCAGGACCCCGGGCATGTAGGCGCTGCGGTCGATGGTGTCGTGGCGCAGGGTGTAGGTCTCGCCCGGGGCGCCGAACATCACCTCCTGGTGAGCCACCAGCCCCGGCAGGCGGATCGAGTGCAGCCGCAGGCCGCTCTGCCGCTGCCCCCCGCGCACCCCCGCCAGGGTCTCGTGCTCCTCCACCTGCTCGGGATTGAAGCTCTTGCCCAGGTCCTCCATCAGTTCGGCCGTCTTGATGCAGGTGCCGCTCGGGGCATCGGCCTTGCGGTTGTGGTGCAGCTCGGTGAGCTCGGCGAAGTCGTAGAAGCGGGCGGCGGCGGCGGCGGCCTGCTGCAGCAGCACCATGCCC
>JBJTUJ010000045.1:0-5352 GCA_046080685.1 Cyanobium sp.
CGTGCCCCTCTCCGCCGACGGCACCTTCCGCATCCAGGTCCCCTTCCGCGACGGCCAGCAGCTCTATCCCATCGAGGCCATCGCCGCCGACGGCGAGCAGAAGCGCTCCATCACCCTCGAGTTCCGCCGCTCCACCCCCGAAGACCACAGCAACCCCGCCCACCAGGCGGTCACCGAGTGGTTCTGATGGATCCCGTGGAGTCCCCCTCCAGCCCGCGGGCCGGGGGTGCCCTGCGGGTGGTGGTGGCCGCCACCCCCCTTGCCGGCACGCTGCTGTTCCCCCTCCTTGTGCCGCTGCTGATGGTGCGGGTGGGGATCGGCGTCGGCGTGCTGGCGGCGGTGGTGATTGGCAGCCTCTGGTTCGCGGCGATGCTGCGCACCTCCGAGATGCCCGGTCACCACTGAGTCCGGTCGGCCCGGGGGAACGCTGAGGCCGAACCCCGCCCGCCCCACGTGCGGCTCCCTCTTTGGATGGCCGCTGGCCTCGGCGGCGCTTTGTCCCTCGGGCTCACCGGCTGCCAGCCGGCTCCCGCCCGGCTGGAGGGAAGCCCGGCGGCCAGCCTGCCCCTGCCCCCGGGCATCCAGGTGGCCTTCAACCACCGCGGCGACAGCCGCTACCGCAGTCCCCTCAGCGGCCGCTGGCGCCAGGGCGACGATCTTGAGGCCCTGATCCTCGAAGCGATCAGAGGCGCCCGCCGGGAGATCCTGGTGGCGGTGCAGGAGCTCTCCCTGCCGAAGGTGGCGGAGGCCCTGGCGGAGCAGCACCGCCGCGGCCTGCGGGTGCAGGTGGTGCTTGAGAACACCTACAGCACGCCCTGGAGCGAGCAGCACCCGGTGGATCTGAGCCCCCATCAGCGCCAGCGCGTGGCCCAGCTGCGGGCCCTGGGGCACGGGGATGCGGTGGCGATCCTGCGCCGGGCCGGCGTGCCCATACTCGATGACACCGCCGACGGCAGCGCCGGCAGCGGCCTGATGCACCACAAGTTCCTGGTGGCCGATCGCAGCGTGGTGGTGACCGGATCGGCCAACTTCAGCCCCTCCTGCATCCACGGCGATGGCGACGATCCCCGCACCCGGGGCAACGTGAACCATCTGATGAGGCTGGAGAGTGCGGCCCTGGCCTCCCTGTTCGCCGAAGAGCACGCCCGGATGTGGGGCGATGGCCCCGGCGGCCTGCCCGACAGCCGCTTCGGGCTGGCCAAGCAGGGCGGTCCCGCCAGGCGGGTGCTGGTGGGCAACACCCCGGTGGAGGTGCTGTTCGCACCCCATCGCCGCCGGGATACCCATCACGGGCTGCGCTGGCTGCAGCAGCGGCTGGCGCTCACGCGCCGGCAGCTCGATCTGGCCCTGTTCGTGCTCTCCTCCCAGGATCTGGCCAATGTCCTGGCGGTGCTCCACCAGAAGGGCGTGAAGATGCGGCTGCTGGCGGATCCGGGCTTCGCCAACCGCTCCTTCTCTGAGGTGCTCGACCTGCTCGGCACCAGCCTCCCCGACCACACCTGCCGCCTGGAAGAGGGCAACCGGCCCTGGCGCCAGGCCCACGAAGGGGTGGGCACCCCCCGGCTGGCCGGCGGCGACAAGCTGCACCACAAGCTGGCCGTGATCGATGGGCGCTGGGTGATCGGTGGCTCGTTCAACTGGAGCCCCAGCGCCGCTCACCAGAACGACGAGACCCTGCTGCTGTTCGATTCCCCCCTGCTGGCCCGCCACTTCGAGGCGGAGATCGACCGCCTCTGGCGCGGCGCCGAGCTGGGGGTCACGGCAAGGCTGCAGCGAAAGCTCGAGCGCCAGCGGCTGCGCTGCGGCAGCGGCAGCCTGCGCCAGGGCCGGGGAAAGCCGGGGGAGGCGGCGTCTACCATCTGAATGGTGTTTGTCTCCCGCCGATCGATGGATCCGGTGCCCACCCCCCGTATCCACTCGCCGCGACTGGACGCCATCAACCTGATGCTGCGCGACCTGCACACGCGCCACGACGAGATCCGCCACCGCGCCGCCTTCCGCGGCTGCACCAGCGAACTGCTGACCCTGCAGCAGGAGCTGGTGGATTACCTGCTCACCAAGAAGCACGATCTGCTGGGTGTGCACACCCCTGTCGAAGCCGACGCCAATCGCAACTACAACTCCTTCACCTGAGGGCGACGACCCCCTGGTGGCACGGGTGCCAGGGGCACGGGTTCTGATCGTGGGCGCGGGACCGGCTGGAGCCGGCCTGGCCCTCGCCCTCGCCCACCGGGGCCAGGGGCACGTCGAGCTGGTGGAAGCCGCCCCCGAGGCGCTGGGTCGCCTCCGCGGGGAAGGTCTGATGCCCAGCGGGCTGGAGGCCCTGAAGCGGCTGGAGGCCTGGCCGCTGCCGGCCGCGGTACCCCACCGTCCCCTCTCCGGCTGGAGCTTCCAGCTGGAGGCCCGCCCGCTGTTCGACGTGGCCGAGCCCTTCGGCGCTGGGCCCGCCTGTCATCTGATCGACCAGCCCTCCCTGCTGCAGCACCTGCTCACCCGGGCGGATGCCGCCGGCTGCCGGCTGCACCTGGGCCAGGCGGTGGTGGGCCTGGTGCGGGACCGGGGCCGGGTGAGCGGCGTGGAACTTGCCGATGGCCGCAGGCTGGAGACCGATCTGGTGGTGGCCTGCGACGGCCGCAGCTCAACGCTGCGCCGCCTGGCCGGGCTTCCCCTGGAGGAGGAGGCGGATCCGCTCCGGGTGCTCTGGTTCCGCCTCAAGGGTCCGGCGGCCGAGGCGATCGCCGCCGAGCTGGCGGGTCGCTTCGTCACCGTGATCGGAGGCGGCGACAGCTGGGGCCTGTTCGCCTCGACCCGGGGCGGCCTGCAGCTGGGCTGGCTGGAGTCGGTGACGGAATCCGGGGCCGGCGGCGCCCCCGCCCCACCGGCCAATCCGCGGGCCTGGCGCGAGCGTTGGGCCTCGGTGGCCCCACCCTCCCTGGCGTCCCGGCTGCGGCAGCTGGAGGACGGGGACGCGGAAGGGCCGCTGCGGCTCACGGTGAAGGTGGGCCTGGCCCCTCGCTGGCACGTGCCCGGGCTGCTGCTGCTGGGGGATGCCGCCCATCCGATGAGCCCGCTGCGGGCCCAGGGGCTGAACATGGCCCTGCGCGATGCCGTGGTGGCCGCTGGCTGTCTCGCTCCGGCCCTGGCGACAGCCGATGCGGCCGCCCTCGACGCGGCGGCGGCTTCGGTGACCGCCGCCCGCCTCACCGAGATCCGGGCCGTGCAGGCCGACCAGCGGCGGGAGGCGGCGCGGGCCGAGTTGCTGCGAAGCCAGGGCTGGCTGCGCGCCCTGCTGAACGCGCTGGCCCCCTGGGCGGGGCCGGTGATCGCCCATCGCTGGGTACGGGAACAGGACCGGCTGCGCCAGGGGTTGCCCCTGCCCTGACCCGGCAGGATGGGCCCACCCCTTTCGGCCTCCATGGCACGGTTCGCCGTCTTCCCCCTCCAGCGACTGGCCCGTCTCGGGATCGGCCTGGTCTGCCTGGTGCCCGCCGCGCCGGTGTGGGCCGGGCCCGATCTCGACACCTACCCGCCGGGGGCAACGTTCCGCAAGCTTCAGCTCAGCACCCTGGCCTGCGGGCGGGAGAACACAGCCCAGGCCTGCGATCAGGCCCGCCGCGAAGCCGACCCCCTGCTCGACCACCGCCGACTTTCGGCGAGTTGCAAGGACGGGCTCTGGCAGATCCGCCAGCTCGCGGTGGCCGCTCCCGCCAACAGCCTCGAGCGCCGCGATCCGATCGACAAGGCCGCCCGGGAAGTCACGGTGCTGTGCCGCCCCCCCGCCACTCCCGTCAAGGACACCAAGCAGGCGGCGCCGGCCGGGGGTGGCGGCAGCTTCTCCTTCGGCGCCGGCAAGTAGCCCCCGCCCGTCAGGGCGTGGGGGCCTGAGTGGGTGCCTGGGCAGAGGTGGGCTCGGTGAGCTCGAGGATCCGGCGCGAAGCACCCTCCATCACATCCGTTGTGATCGGCGTGGTGGCCGCCACCTCGTCGGCGAGACGGCAGAGCTCGCTGCGCTCACCACTGGCCGCACAGCTATCGGAGAGCTTGATCATCGCCCGGTTGAGGCGCCCGCGCAGACAGGATTCGGCCGCCGCCTTGTCGAGCACCATCTGGGCGGTCTCGCGGCTGTTGGCCACCGCCTCGGGGTACGGAACCGGGGTGGCGGCACGGGCTGCGGGGGCGATCAGCAGGCCGGCGGCCAGCCAGGCCAGCCCGAGGGGGCGC
Organism: Cyanobium sp.; assembly: GCA_046080685.1. Classification (GTDB taxonomy): domain Bacteria; phylum Cyanobacteriota; class Cyanobacteriia; order PCC-6307; family Cyanobiaceae; genus Cyanobium. The sequence continues at coordinate 4,222 of JBJTUJ010000045.1, forward strand.
AGGGTCATCGGAATGGCGTACGGGGCTCCAACGCTACCGAAGGAGTGGGGAGCGGAGCAGTGACGCGCCTGACACCAGGGCGGCGCAGGGGGGACGGTTAGCGTTGAGGCCCCAGTCCGGCTTCTGATCCATGCCGATGTCCACTCTCGTGCGCCAGGTGGCGCTGGAGCATCCCTTCCAGGACCAGAAGCCGGGCACCTCGGGCCTGCGCAAGAGCACCCGCCAGTTCGCCACGCCCCACTATCTCGAGAGCTTCGTCGAAGCGGCCCTGCGGGTAGTGCCGGGCATCGAGGGCGGCACCCTGGTGGTGGGCGGTGACGGCCGCCACGGCAACCGGGAGGCCATCGACGTGATCAGCCGCATGGCCGCCGCCCACGGCGTGGCCAGGCTGATCACCACCACCGGCGGCATCCTCTCCACCCCGGCCGCCTCCCACCTGATCCGCAGCCGTGGGGCGGTGGCCGGCATCATCCTCTCCGCCAGCCACAACCCGGGCGGCCCGGACGGTGACTTCGGCGTGAAGGTGAACGGCGCCAACGGCGGCCCCGCCCCCGAGTCGGTCACCGGCGCCATCTACGCCGTCACTACCAGCCTCGACGGCTACCGCATCCTCGACGGCGATCCGGTGCCCCTTGACCATCCCGGCGAGCATCGCCTTGGGGAGATGGCCGTCACGGTGCTCGACGGCGTCGAGGACTACGTGGCCCTGATGCAGCAGCTGTTCGACTTCGACCGCATCGGCGCCCTGCTGCGCGGCGACTTCCGCCTGGCCTTCGATGCCATGCACGCGGTCACCGGCCCCTACGCCACCCGCCTGTTCGAAGGGCTGCTGGGGGCGCCCGCCGGCACCGTGCGCAACGGCGTGCCCCTCGAGGATTTCGGCGGCGGCCATCCCGACCCCAACCTCACCTACGCCCACGAGCTGGCCGCCCTGCTGCTGGAGAGCGACAGCTACGACTTCGGCGCCGCCTGCGACGGCGACGGCGACCGCAACATGATCCTGGGGCGGCGCTGCTTCGTGAACCCCTCCGACAGCCTGGCGGTGCTCACCGCCAACGCCACGCTCGCGCCCGGCTACGCCGACGGCCTGGCGGGGGTGGCCCGCTCGATGCCCACCAGCGCCGCCGCCGA
>JBJTUJ010000046.1:0-3367 GCA_046080685.1 Cyanobium sp.
GCCACCTCCAGCACCTCGGACTGGGGCGGGAACAGCATGCCCAGCTTGAGCTGCTCGGCGGTCACCTGGTCGGCCACGGCATGGGCCGCCTCGATGAACATCTCATCGGTCACCACCTTGGCGTTGGTGGCCAGGCATTCCATCTTCTCCGTGGGATTGGAGAGGGGGAAGATGATCGGCTGGGCGTTGTGGCGGGCCATCGCTTCCACCAGCGCCTGGTTGAACAGGTTGCCCACGGTGCTCACACCGATCAGGATCGTGGGCTTGAAGTTGTCGATGGCCTCAACGATGCGGGGGCACTCGCTCGCCAGGCTGGTGTGATCGAAGGGCTGACTGGGCGGCAGATCCTTGGCGTAGGGCTTCTTGTGGTCGGGCAGGCCGGGACGGCCCGTGACCACCACACCCTGGGTGTCGACCATGCGGATCTGCTGGCGGGCCACCTCGGCGGCAATACCCTGCTGGCCGAGGGCCGACACCATGAGGTTGGCCAGGCCGATGGCGGCCGAACCCGCCCCGAGGAAGAGCTGGCGCTGGTCCTTGAGCTGACCGCCGGTGAACTTGAGGGCGTTGATCACCCCCGCCGTTCCCTGGATGTCGTCGTGGTAGCAGCACCTCTTCATGGCCTACCGATGGAGTATTGGCTGCTAACTGCCAACTGCCAATGCCGATCCCCTATTGGCCGATCAGCCAATAGGGGGTGATTCAGCTGAGGGCCAGTCGCGTTGCGCCTGTCAGCAGGTACTGGAGCGGATCCCCGCCCCGGCGAGGCAGCACATCCACGGCACCGGAACTCACCAATTGCTGCAACGTCTGGGACACCGAGGGCTGCTTGATCCCCCAGAGCCTCACCAGGTCGGTCTGGGTCAACACCGCCTGCACGTCCCGCTCGCCCCAGGCTTCCAACCGTTGCCAGAGCGTGGTGCCGAGCTGGTCCCACAACTCCAGTTTGTAGCGCCGGCTCAGCACGAGGGTGAGGTCGGCCAGGCCGATCGGCTGGGGACCCTCACCGCCGCCTGTCAGACCCAACAGGGCAGAGATGCCGTCCTCCAAGGCCTTGAGCAGTCCGCGGAGATCGCCTCGGAACAGCTCATGCAACGCATCGATCACCGCACCCTGCACGGGCGCCTGCACCGGCAGGCTCGGTACCAGTCGCAGGGATCGGTAGCGCGCCTCCAGCAACTGGTGAACCTCGTTCGGCTCCAGGGGTTCGAGCACCACCGGATCGCTGATCACCGAGCGCACCTGGGTGTGGCTCTGCACCACGATGCGGACGGCATCGGTGGTGCCCACCACGATCAAGTGCAGGCCATCGAGCAACAGGGCCTGGTCGCGAATGCTGCGCAGCAGATCGGCAGCACGGGTGGCATCGGCCTCACTGAGGTTCTCGAGATTGTTGAGGTGCAACACCACACCGGAAGCGCCCTGCTCCAGGGCAAAGGCCAGCAGATCGCGCAGAACCCTCGGTCCATCCAGCAGCAGGGCCCCAGGGGGCGAGGAAACCGCCTGGGTGCTGGTGCCACCCGCCCCAAAACCGGCGGCCGAAACCGTGAAGCCACCACCGCGCAGACGGATGGTGCGCACCAACTGCTGCGCCGCCTCCACGGCGGGTCCGCTCGCCTGCGTGCAGGAGGCGAGCACGGCATCAAAGGCGCCGGCGAGCAGTTGGCCGATCAGATCCTCACTGGTCAGATCGGCCGTGATCGGGATGATCTCAGCTGAGGTCCAGTAGCCAGCGGCCAGGGCGTCGGCCTTGGCGGCCTGCACCAAGGTGGTCTTGCCGATGCCAGGCCGCCCCGCCACCGCCTGACGGGAACTGCGGAAGCCACCGATCGAGTTGAGCAGCCGTTGCCGCTCGTTCTGGCGCCCCACGAACAGGCTGAGCGGTGTGGCCTCCGAGTCCTGGCGCAGGGTGGCCTGAAAAAAGGGCGAGGAGCGGAGGTTGTAGAGCCTCCAGAGGTTCGGAAGTGCCATGGAGAGGCGTATCGGCAGCGTCCGGCTGCAAGCCAATACTGGCATTGTATTGGTCGTTCTGCCAATATGGCTCCTTGAGGATGCCAGCTGCAGCGTCACGCCCAGGCGCTCTGGCGGCTCAGCCTCGGCTGCCATCGCCGAACACAAAGAAGGCTCCGGCCAGGGCAAGGGCGGTGGGGATCACGAGCAGGGCGGCTTCAATCAGGCCAGGCCCAAGGATGGGGGCTGGTGGCGCGGGAGCGCCCTGTCCTGATCAGAGGCCAAGCGCCGGATCGGGGCTGGCCTCCGGAGCCGGTTCCGGTGGAGCGCCCGCCAGCAGATCCTCCACCTCGCAGACGGGGAAGCGGTTGATGGCGCGCAGGGCGCGGCGGGCGTTGGTGCGCAGCTTCTCGCTCACGGCTTCGCAGTAGGGCACCTGGGCGAGCAGGTCGACGGTGCGGCGCAGGATCCGCACCACATCGCCCTCGTCGAGGGAGGTGGCGGCGATCACGTCGCCCCAGGGGGTGCCCTTGGCCCAGGCGTGCACCAGGCCGGTGAGCTCCGGCTCCCACCACACGGGCACCACCACCTGGCGGCTCTCCTGCTGGCGCTGCAGTTCGCGGCGCAGGCCGCGCAGGTCGTGGAGGGCTTCCTCCACCGGCGCCGGCGGCGGGAAGGCCGACCAGAGATCGGGACGGTTCACCTCGGTGGAGATGGCCTCGAGCACACCGGCAAGTTCGGCCGGATCGAGATCGTCGAGGTGGCCGCTCATCAGGGCCAGGCCCAGCCACAGCTCGTTGTCGCCGCGCAGGGCGGCCACGGTGCGGCCCACCTCGGTGGGCTCCAGGCCCTCCTCGCCGTCGAGGCCGCCGAAGAAGCGCAGGATGTCGATCAGGGACAGGAAGGTGTCCCAGTGGCGGTTGGAGCGGTGGTGGAGCACACGCCGGCGCTCCTCGATCTCAAGCTCCAGCTCCTCCATGCGGCGGCGGTGCTTCTTGAGCTGCTTGCGATCCCCCCAGCGGTGGGCGGGATGGAGCTCCAGCGCTTCTTCCATTTCGCGCACCCGCTCGGCCTGGGTCTGCACCTCGCCGGCCAGGTCGTAGCGGGGGGTGTGCATGTCGTGGCGGCGGGCCATCGAGCCCACGGCCAGGGCCATGCCGGCGCTGCTGTCGTTGCCGTGGCGCAGTTCGCCCAGGTGGTGGAGCTCGGGCACTTCCAGCTGGCTCACCTGCAGGCAGGAGAGTTCGGCATGCAGGGTCACCACCGCGTTGCAGGGCAGCAGGATCCAGACGTTCTCGTCGGTGAGGCAGAGCAGCAGGGGGAACTGGCCGGAGCCCTGGCGCTTGGCCACGATCACGGCGGGGGTGATGCGGCCGCGCAGCTGGGGAGCCTTGACGCTCACCAGGGTGCCCTCGCT
>JBJTUJ010000047.1:0-3950 GCA_046080685.1 Cyanobium sp.
CCCACCACCGTGCAGTCGGGCTCCACGTCGCGGAGCACCACCGAGCCGGCTCCGATCCGGGTGTTCGCGCCGACGCTGATCGCCCCGAGCACCTTGGCGCCCGCTCCCACCACCACGTTCTCGCCCAGGGTCGGGTGGCGCTTGCCGTGCTCCTTGCCCGTGCCCCCGAGGGTCACCCCCTGGTAAAGGAGGCAGTTGTCGCCGATGACGCTGGTCTCGCCGATGACCACCCCCATGCCGTGGTCGATGAACACGCCCCGGCCGATCCGGGCCCCCGGGTGGATCTCCACGCCGGTGAACAGCCGGCCCAGCTGGCTCAGCAGCCGGGGGATCAGGGGCAGGCCCATCCGCCAGAGGCGGTGGCTGACGCGGTGCAGCTCCAGAGCGTGGAAGCCCGGATAGCAAAGGAGGATCTCCAGGGTGCCCCGGGCGGCCGGATCGCTCTGCCGGATGATGGCCAGGTCGGCCCGGAGTGCATCGAGCATGGATTCCCGCCGTCAGGCCGCCAGGAGGCCGATCTCCTTGCGCAGTTTGTCAATGGTGGCGCTGCCAAGGTAGCTCTGCGCACAGTGCACCATGGGCAGGCGCATCAGCTGGGCGCGGTTCTGGCGCAGGGTCTGCTCCACCAGGGGCAGGCTGGGCTTGTCGCAGATCACGTGGCTGGAGGCCCGCAGCAGGGCCAGCAGGCGGCTGCTGGTGTCGGGATTGGCCGTCATCACCAGCAGTTCGTTGCCCCGCATGCTGTGCAGGATCACCTCGGCGGCCCGCAGGATCCCGGGGCTGATGCTCACCAGGCCCACGCAGCTGCCGGGGCGCAGCTCCTTGAGCATGCCCAGTTCGTGGCCGAAGTCGTTGAGGTCGACCGGCACGGCCCGCACCCCGTGCACCTTGGCGATCTGCTCCACCTCCTGCAGGAAGTAGCGGCTGGTGACCACCGTGCCCTTGCTGGAGGTCTCCAGCACCGATTCCAGCTCCTCGATCGGCACCACCTCGACGGGGACCTCCAGGCTGGGCTTGAGTTCCTCGGCGATCAGGATCGAGGCGCCGATGTCCTCCCGAGGGGTGCTGACCAGAACCCGGGCGCCGCAGCGCAGCCGCCAGTCGATCTCTCGGGTGAGCAACTCCCGGGCCTGCTGCAAGGTGCAGCCGGCGTTGAGCAGGCCATCGACGCTCTGCCGCACCTCCCGATCGATGTCGGGCATGGCCTTGCTGCGCAGCCCCGGCGGCGGCTTGATCTCGCGGGGTTTCTGCTGATCGCGCACGTAGATGCCCGAGCCGGCCATCGCCTCCACCACACCGTCGGTCTCGAGCTGGCGGTAGACCTTGCTGATCGTGTTGCGATGGAGCCCCGTCTGCATGGCCAGCTGACGGGTGCTGGGCAAGCGGTGGCCCGGCGGGTAGTGGCGCGCCGCGATCGCGAAACAGATCTGGTTGTAGAGCTGGGTGGACGCCGGAATGTCGCTTTCCTGCTGGATATGGAATCGCACGCCGGGGGCCAGATGGGCTGGTGGCCACCATAAGGAGCTTTCGGCGCGGTGACAATTCCCCCCCTGTCATAGGAGCGTGTGCCGGTTGGCCCGGGAGAATGGGATCAGCCCTGTTTTTTCCCGCCCTTTGACCTCCTCCGGCGCCGACTGGCCCACCCCTGGGGCTCCCGTTCAGGCCGAATGGATCACGCTCCCGCCGCGGGCGGTGGATCAGGCTCCCCTGCGGTGCTGGTGGGCGCGTCCGGCCGCTTCCGTGCCCCGGGGCGGGGTGCTGGTTCTGCCGGAGGTGTTCGGGGTCAACGCCTGGGTGCGCAGCGTCGCTGAGCGGCTGGCGGCGGAGGGCTATGCCGCCTTGGCGATGACGTTGTTCAGCCGCACCGCCCCCGATCTCGAACTGCCCTACGACGAAGCCTCTCTGCTGGAGGGGCGTTCCCACAAGGAGCGCACCACCACGCCCCAGCTGCTCGATGATCTGGCTCTCGCCGCCGACTGGCTGCAGCAGTCCCTTGAGCGGCCTGGGGTCGACCTGAGCTGTGTGGGCTTCTGTTTCGGCGGTCATGTGGCGATGCTGGCCGCCACCCTGCCCGCCATCGCCGCCACGGTGAGCTTCTACGGCGCCGGGGTGGCCAGCGGCAGACCCGGGGGAGGCTCCCCCACCCTTGATCTGGTGCCCTCGATCCAGGGCCGCCTGCTGTGCATCTACGGCAGCGAGGACCCCCTGATCCCCGCCGCCGACCGGGAGGTGATCGCGGCGGCCCTGGCGGCGGCCAACCGCGAGCGGCCCGCCGGAAGCGAGCACCGCCTGCGGGTGCTCGAAGGCGGCCACGGCTTCATGTGCGAGGCCCGCTCCGACCACCAGCCGGCTTCGGCGCAGGCTGGGTGGGCCGAACTTCTGGCATGGTTGGGGTGCGGGCTCTGAGCTGCTGCGGGTTTCAGTCGGCTGCAGCGGCCGCTGACGCCTTGCCGGCGGCAGGGGCCTTGCCGGCGGCCTGCTTGCGGGGGCTGAGGAACATGATCATGTTGCGGCCCTCCCGCTTGGGGTGCTGCTGGATCTCGGCGTTGTCCTCGAGGTCTTTTGCCATGCGCAGCAACAGCACCTCAGCCAGGGCGGTGTGCTGAATCTCGCGGCCGCGGAAGATCACCGTGCACTTCACCTTGTCGCCGGCCTTGAGGAAGCGGACCGCCTGACCGATACGCACCTGATAGTCGTGCGAATCGATCTTGTAGCGCATTTTGACTTCTTTAACTTCCGTTTGGTGCGACTTCTTCTTGGCCTCCTTGGCCTTCTTCTCCTGTTCGAACTTGTACTTGCCGTAATCCATGATCCGGCACACCGGTGGATCGGCCTTTTCGCTCACCAGCACCAGGTCGAGCTCGCGTTCCCGGGCCACCTCAAGGGCAGCTTCGCGAGTGATCACACCGAGTTGACTGCCGTCGGCGTCGACCACCCGCAGGTTGGGGTAGGCGATGCGATCGTTGATGTTCGGCAGCTCCCGCACGGGAGCACGGCGGTCAAAACGGGGACGGGGAGGCATTCAGGACGGCAGGTTGTTTTTTACCTTAGACCTCCCCCGGCCGCAAGCACAGCCGTGTGCAGCGGATCGTCTTCGGCCAGCCACCGGGGCCGATGCTGCCGCCGGAACCAGGTGCGCTGACGTTTCGCGTACTGCCTTGTGCGCCGCTCGGTGAGGGCGATGGCGGCACCCTCCTCCAGCCGGCCGGCCAGCAGGTCCCGGGCCTCGCCGTAGCCGATGGTGCCGAGCAGGGGGCAATGGGCGCCATAACGGGCGATCAGGGCCTCGGTCTCGGCCACCAGCCCGTCGCGGTAGAGGGCGAGCGTGCGCTGATGGATGCGCCGGGCGAGATCCGGTGGGTCGAGTCCCAGCTCCAGCACGCTCCAGGGGGGAGGGTCGCGCCGCTGCTGGCTGCCGACGGGGCGGCCCGTGGCGTAGAGCACCTCCAGGGCCCGCTGGGTGCGCACGGCGTCGGCCGGGGCGATGCGGGCGGCGGCCTGGCCGTCTGCGGCCTGGAGGAGCCGGTGGCAGAGCGGCTGGCCGAGGGACTCGAGCTGCGCGCGCAGCTCGTGCTGGGGCGGGACGGCCGGCGGCCGCATGCCCTCCAGCAGCGCCTTGAGGTAGAGGCCGGTCCCGCCCACCAGCAGGGCGATGCCCCGGCGGCGGTGTTCCGCTGTGATCAGCTCCGTGGCCAGGGCGCAGAACTCCTGCAGATTGATCGGGTCGTCGGGATCGCGGAGGTCGAGGAGCTCGTGCCGCACCCTGGCCCGCTGCTCCGGCGTGGGCTTGGCGGTGCCCACGTCCATCCCCCGATAGAGCTGGCGGGAATCCACCGACAGCACCGCCAGGTCGAGGGCTTCGGCCAGGTCGATGGCCAGGGACGTCTTGCCGCTGGCGGTGGGGCCCATCAGGGCGATCACCAGGGGCGGGGTGGCGCTGCCGGCGTGGA
>JBJTUJ010000048.1:0-6108 GCA_046080685.1 Cyanobium sp.
CAGGATGAGGTCGCCGATCCGCTTGGTGAGGAAGGCATCCCGCGCCCCCTTCACCACCAGGGGCTGGTTGTACCAGGTGCCCACGATCAGGTAGGTGCCGAGGGTGAGCAGCTCGAGGATCACATAGCTGAAGAACAGCGAGTCCGTGAGCACCAGGGCGCAGAGGCCGGCCTCGAAGAAGCTCAGGGAACCGAAGAAGCGGGGCCAGCCCCAGTCCATCTCCAGGTAGCCGATCGCATAGATCTGCACCAGCACATGCAGGCCGGTGATCACGGTCATCGCGATCAGGGCCGGTTCGGTGATCAGGCCATCGAAGCCCACCTTCAGCCCGGCGGTCTCAAGCCAGGTCCAGCCGAAGGTGAGCGGCCTGTAGAGGGCGGCTGCACCGGCGGCGTAATTGGAATGCAGCGCCATCAGGGCGGCCGCGCTGTGGACGAAGGCCACGCTCACCAGGGTGAGGTTGAGGTAGCCGCAGGGGCGAGGGCCCGTGCGTGAGATCAGCCCCGGGGACCACAGCAGCGACAGCAGAGACGCCACCAGGGGGTAGAGCGGGACCAGCCAGGCCGTCTGGGCGGGAAGGAGGGTCATGAAGGCAGGAGAGGGTCGCGCCGGATGGCGTGCTATTGGCCCGGAACACTAAGGACCGGACAACGGCAGTGGGGGCGCCGCAGGAGAGGAACTCACTATGGACCTGCCAAGCACTGCTTATTGATCACGCCCGGACTGCGAGGATGAATGAACTTCCTGAGCCGGCGCCGCCCTTGGCCTGTCCGAAATGCGGCTGTCGCATGGTGGCCAAGGTGGGGAGCGGCACCAGCGCAAGGCTGGTGTGCACAGATTGCGGCCGCCCCATGGATACCGCGATGCAGGCCGAGGACCGGCAGCGCCGGTTGCGGGCGGCCTTGTTTCTAGGGCTGCTGGCCCTCGGAGGGGCGTTGCTGTTCGTGCTGGGCTCGATGAGCGAGCTGATCGAAGGAGGTCCGGCTGTGGAGGATGCGGCTCCAACCGCAGGGCAGGAGAGGGACACCAGTGGCTAATAAGGGCTTCAGCGCCGTCGCCTGCGCCGCCGGGCCCGGACCACGAGCCACACCCCCGCCGCCAGGAGGACGGCGGCCAGCAGAACCTGCCCGAAGCGGGCCAACGGTTCGCTCCCGGCCACCACATGGCGCCAGCCGGCTCCGAGCATGAGGCCGGCGAGGGTGAGGGCGCTCAGCCAAAGGAGGCTGCCGGCCCCGCTCCAGAGCAGGAAGGCCGGTTGGGGCATCAGTTCGATGCCCGCCGGCAGGGACACAAAGGGGCGGATGCCGGGGATCAGCCGGCCCCAGAACACCACGGCGCCCCCGTGGCGGGCGAACCAGCGGCGGCTGGCGGCCAGATCCTCCGCCCGCAGGCCCATCCAGCCGCCGTGGCGATCGAGCAGCCGCTCCAGCCGCCGTTCATCCACCAGCCGGCCCACCCCGTACCAGAACCAGGCGCCGGCCAGGGTGCCCACAAGCCCCGCCAGGATCACCGGCACGAACGAGAGAAGCCCCTGGTGGATCAGGAATCCACACAGGGGCATCACCATCTCCGACGGGATCGGCGGGAACAGGTTCTCGAGCAGCATCACCCCGGCGATCAGCAGGTAGGCCCGGCGGGGGTCGCTGCGGACCGCCGCTTCGAGGGCGTCGGTGAGGTCGTCGGCCAGAAGGGACAGATCCAAGGGTTCTCGCCCAGACTCAGGCGTCGGCGGAGGAGCGCCTGTGCCGGAGCCGCCACAGCTTCTCGATCTCCAGATAGAGGAAGAAGAGCACGCTCACCCCCAGGCAGATGGCCAGGTCACGGCCGGAGAGCGGCACGGTGCCGAAGAAGGAGGCCAGGGCCGGCACGTAGAGCAGCACCAGCTGAAGGGCGGTGGTGATCACGACGGCCCACAGCAGCCAGGGGTTGGAGAAGGGGGCCACCCGGATCAGGGGCAGTTCGCTGCGGGCCGATAGGGCATGGCCCATCTGGGCAAGGCAGAGGGTGGTGAACACGATCGTGCGCCACGGGCCTTCGGGGCCATAGGTGCGATAGGCCCACACCATCAGGCTGATCACGAAAATCGCGAACACCACGCCGATGCGCAGGATGTAGGAACCGACGCCGCGGGCGAAGATCGATTCACCGGGCTTGGCCGGGCTGCGCTGCATCAGGCCCGCCTCCCCGGGCTCGAGGGCCAGAGCGAGGGCGGGTACGCCATCGGTGACCAGATTCATCCACAGGATCTGCAGCGGGGTCATCGGCACCCCCACCAGACCCACAAGCGGAGCGGCGGCGATCGTGATCAGCTCGCCGACATTGCTGCCGAGGATGTACTTCACGAAGCGGCGGATGTTGGCATACACCAGCCGCCCCTCCTCCACCGCATTCACGATCGTGGCGAAGTTGTCGTCGAGCAGCACCATCGACGAGGCCTCCTTGCTCACCTCGGTGCCGGTGATGCCCATCGCCACGCCGATGTGGGCCTGCTTGAGGGCCGGAGCGTCGTTGACGCCGTCGCCGGTCATGGCCACCACCTCCTTGCGGGCCTGCAACGCCTTGACGATCCGCAGCTTATGCTCGGGCGCCACCCGGGCGTAGATGTTGCAGTGCCCCACGAGCTCCTTAAGGCCCCGGTCGTCGAGCTTCTCGAGTTCCCGGCCGAGCACCACCTCGCCGTCGGTGGCCACCAGGCCGATGCTGGCGCCGATCGCCCGGGCGGTGAGGGGATGGTCGCCGGTGATCATCACCGGCCGGATGCCGGCCTCCCGGCAGCGGGCCACCGCCATGGGCACCTCCGGCCGCGCCGGATCCAGCTGGGCCATCAGCCCGAGCAGCACCTGATGCTCAAGCTCGTGCTCGGGGCTGGGATGGTGGGGGGCGCAGGCGAAGGCCAGCACCCGCAGACCGGAGGCCGCGAGTTCGCGCGCCTGGGCGAGCCACCACTCCCGCTCGGCCTCGCCCCTACCCACCACGCCGGCACCATCGAGCCAGCGGTCACAGGTGGTGAGGATCACCTCCGGCGCCCCCTTGCTGATCATCAGGGTGCGGGACCCCTCAGCCACGGTTCCCAGGGGGGCCTGGAGCTTGCCATCCGTATCGCGCACCCACACCGCCATCAGCTGGCGCTCGGAGCTGAAGGGGATCTCGGCCTCGCGCAGGTAGTGCTCCCGCAGGGCAAAACCATCGATGCCTGCCTTGGCTCCCACCACCACCAGGGCCCCCTCGGTGGGATCTCCCAGCACCTCCCAGGCGCCCTGGTCGTCACGGCGGAGTTCGGCATCACTGCAGAGCACACCGGCCTGCAGCAGCAGCTGGCGGGCGCCGGCCACGCTGCCGGCGCGGGCGCCGGACGGGGGGGTGAGGGGGGTAGCAGTGAAGCTGCCGGTGGGGTCGTAGCCGTGGCCGCCCACCGCCACCGCTTCGGTGCCGCAGCGCAGTTCCTGCACCACCTGGCGGTTCTGGGTGAGGGTGCCGGTCTTGTCGGTGCAGATCACGGTGACCGACCCCAGGGCTTCCACCGCCGGCAGGCGGCGGATCAGGGCGGCGCGCTTCACCATCCGCTGGGTGCCGATGGCCAGGGTCACGGTGATCACCGCCGGCAGGCCCTCGGGCACGATCGCCACGGCCATCGAGAGGGCCACCTCGAGCAGGTCGAGCAGGCTCTGGCCCATCGCCCAGCCGCCGAGCACCACCAGGGCCACCAGGGCGAGGGCGGAACCCACCAGCACGTTGGCCAGGCCATCAAGCCGTTCCTGCAAGGGGGTGGCTTCACCGCCGGCGGTGCTGATCAGGCCGGCGATCTGGCCGAGTTCGGTGCCCATGCCGGTCGCGGTCACCACCGCGGTGCCGCGCCCCCGGGCCACCTCGGTGCCCTGGAAGAGGATGTTCTGGCGCTCAAGCACCGGGGTGGACTCCTCGAGCACGAGGTCGGCGCGCTTGACCACCGCCTCGGCCTCGCCGGTGAGGGCCGCCTCGCGCACCCCCAGCTCGGCCACCTCCAGCAGCCGGGCATCGGCCGGCACCCGGTCGCCCGCCTCCAGGCGGATCAGGTCGCCGGGAACGAGCTGTTCGCTGTCGAGGCGCTGCCATTCGGCATCGCGGCGCACCTGCACCATGGGGACCGCCATCTCGCGCAGGGCCTGCAGGGCCTTCTGGGCCTGGCTCTCCTGCAGATAGCCCAGCAGGGCATTGAGGCCCACGATCAGCACGATCGCGATGGCGTCCTTGGGAAAGCGCTGATTGATGTGGGCGATCACCGCCGACACCGCCGCCACCGCCAGCAGCATGATCAGCATCACATTGCTGAGCTGATCCCAGAGGATGCGCAGATGGCTGCGTCCGGGGTCGAGCTCGAGGCGGTTGGGACCGAGGCGGGCCAGCCGCTCCGCCGCCTGGGCGGTGGTGAGGCCTTCACTGCCGGTCTCCAGCCGCTGCCGGCACTCCTGGGGGTCGAGCGCGTGCCAGGGCGTCAGGGCAGCCTTCGTGGCGGCGGGAGTGGACGTCAAGGGCGGAGTCCGTTCTGGGGCGAAGGTAAGCCCAGCGGAGCAGGGGCGTAGGTTTTCGTTCCTGCCGCTGCGGCGCTTCGATGGTGCGCTTTCCCGATCTGGAGGCCCTCCGGCGGGCCGTGATCGGCAGTCCCCTGCCCACCAGCGCCCACCACGAGGAGCGATACAGCAACGCCGAAGCACTGGCGATCCTCAGCTCCGATGCCCTCTCCTCGGTGGCCTACGCCACCCAGGAGATCGTGCTGGTGCTGGGCATGGCCGGTGCCGCCGGCCTGGCCTACACCCTGCCAATCACCGGCCTGATCGTGGCCCTGATGGTGATCGTGGCCATCAGCTACCGGCAGACGATCCGGGCCTACCCCCAGGGGGGCGGCTCCTACCGGGTGAGCCACGACAACCTCGGCGATGTCACCGGCCTGGTGGCGGGGGCGGCCCTCTCCATTGATTACGTGCTCACCGTGGCGGTGAGCACCGCCGCTGGCATCGCCGCCCTCACCTCCTATTTCCCGGGCCTGGACGCCTGGCGGGTGCCCCTGTGCCTGCTGGGCCTGGGGCTGCTGATGCTGGCCAACCTGCGGGGGTTGCGCTCCAGCGCCCGGCTGCTCAGCCTGCCCACCTATCTGTTCATCGCGGTGGTGTTCGTGATGCTGGTGGCCGGGGCGGTGAAGCTGGCCGGCGGCACCTTGCCGGTGCTCAGCGAGGCGGAGCAGACCCGGCAGCTGGCGGCCGCGCTCCATGGCGAGGGCGGCGGCGGCGGCGCTGTGATGGCCATCGGTCCGGTGCTGCTGATGCGGGCCTTCAGCTCAGGCTGTGCCGCGCTCACCGGCATCGAGGCGATCAGCGACAGCGTCGCCGCCTTCCGGCCGGTGGAGTGGCGCAATGCCCGCCTGGTGCTCACCGTGATGGTGGTGCTGCTGGCCACGATGTTCGGGGGCATCAGCGCCCTGGCCCACCACAGCGGCCTGGTGTACGTGGAGCACGGCCCCACGCTGCTCTACCAACTCGGCCATCTGATCTTCGGCAACGGGGTGCTGCTGGCGGTGCTGCAGCTGGCCACTCTGCTGACCCTGCTGCTGGCCGCCAACACCGCCTACGCCGACTTTCCCCGGCTGACCGCCTTCCTCGCCCTCGATGGCTTCCTGCCGCGGCAGCTGGCTTCGCTGGGGGATCGGCTGGTGTTCAGCAACGGCATCTTCGCGCTCAGCGGTTGCGCGGCCCTGCTGCTGGTGATCTTCAACGCCAGCGTCACCCGCCTGATCCCGCTCTACGCGGTGGGGGTGTTCATCAGCTTCACCCTCTCCCAGGCGGGCATGGTGGTGCACTGGTGGCGGCAGCAGGATCGGGGCTGGCTGGGCAAGGCCCTGGTGAACGGCCTTGGCGCCTCGATCACCGCGGTGGTGGGCGGTGTGCTGCTGTACAGCAAGTTCACCTACGGCGCCTGGCTGGTGCTGGTGGCGATCCCCCTGCTGATCGCCCTGTTCCTGCGCACCCGCACCCACTACGACACGGTGGCGCGGCGGCTGCGGATGGCGCCCGACAAGCGGCTCAAGCTGCCCGAGCCGCCTCGCGATGGCGGGATTCCCACGGTGGTGCTGGTGGG
>JBJTUJ010000049.1:0-8277 GCA_046080685.1 Cyanobium sp.
CAGCTGGTGGGCGATCGCCAAGCCCATCAGTCCTCCCCCCAGCACCAGCACAGGGCCGTTGGGCTGTGGCGGCTCCGGCGGCAGCGGCGCAGTGCCGGACTGTCGAGAGGGGATGGGATGCAGCTCCATAGGACCGCGAGGAGTTCAGGCGGATCCGGTGCCTGTCGCAGCCGCGCGGATCCGGCCTGGATCGCACCGTAGCCAGCGCGCCGCACGCAGGCTGCTGTGGTGCTCGGCGCTCCGGATCATGGGCGCGGCGGCATGGGCCTCCACGGGACTACGGCCCGCAGCGTGGTCGGGTGCTTGTGGGAGACGCCATCGGAGCCTGCTGGATTGGGCGGCTGGCAGCGGGCGATGGGTGCTGAACGGTTGGCACCGGGCAATTGGCGCTGAGCAGTCAGCTCCGGTCGTCCCTGGCAAAGGCAAGGGCGGCGGGACCAGATCCCAACCAGGGACTCCCTCCTAGGATCCCGATTCCCCAGCCGCTCCTGGCGTCGCCCCCTTCCCGATCCATGGCCAGCGCCTCCGCCGCAGTCTCCACGCCCAGCCGCGCCATGCCCAGCCCTGCGGTGGCTTCGGTCGACCAACCGGCCTGGGAAGCGGTGATCGGCCTGGAGATCCACGTGCAACTGGGCACCGCCAGCAAGATCTTCACCACCGCCTCCACCGTGTTCGGCGATGCCCCCAACACCCACATCGATCCGGTGGTCTGCATCCTGCCGGGCACGTTGCCGGTGCTGAATCAGAAGGTGCTCGAATATGCGGTGAAAGCCAGCCTGGCCCTGAACCTGAAGGTGGCTGAACACAGCAAGTTCGATCGCAAGCAATATTTCTATCCCGATCTGCCCAAGAACTACCAGATCTCCCAGTACGACGAGCCGATCGCCGAGGACGGCTGGATCGAGGTGGAGGTGGCCGAGAAGGGCAAGGACACCTATCTCAAAAAGATCGGCATCGAACGCCTGCACATGGAGGAGGACGCCGGCAAGCTGGTGCACGCCGGCAGCGACCGGCTCGCCGGCTCCACCCATTCGCTGGTGGATTACAACCGGGCCGGCGTGGCCCTGGCCGAGATCGTCAGCAAGCCGGATCTGCGCACCGGACGGGAGGCGTCGGAATACGCCTCCGAGATCCGCCGCATCATGCGTTATCTCGGCGTCTCCGACGGCAACATGCAGGAGGGCTCGCTCCGCTGCGATGTGAACATCTCGGTGCGACGGGGGCCCGATGCTCCCTTCGGCACGAAGGTGGAGATCAAGAACATGAACTCCTTCTCCGCCATCCAGAAGGCCTGCGACCACGAGATCGAGCGGCAGATCAAGGCCTATGAGGCCGGCGAGCCGGTGGTGCAGGAAACCCGCCTCTGGGACGAGGGCAAGCAGATCACCAAGAGCATGCGCTCCAAGGAGGGCAGCAGCGACTACCGCTATTTCCCCGAACCCGATCTCGGTCCGATCGAGGTGAGCCCCGAGCAGCGCGAGGCCTGGCGTTCCGAGCTGCCCGAGCTGCCCGCCGCCAAGCGCCATCGCTACGCCGAGGAGCTGGGCCTTTCCATCTACGACGCCCGCGTGCTCACCGACGAGCGCTCCATGGCGGAATATTTCGAGGCCGCGGTTGCGGCGGGTGGCGACCCCAAAGGGGTGGCCAACTGGGTCACGGGCGACATCGCCGCCCACGTGAACGCCAACCGGCTGGCGATCGCCGAGCTGCCGCTGCGGCCGGCCCAGCTGGCCGAGATGGTGGAGCTGATCGAGAACGGCACCATCAGCGGCAAGATCGCCAAGGACATCCTTCCCGAGCTGCTCGAGAACGGTGGCTCGCCCAGGGCGATCGTGGAGGCGAAGGGGCTGGGGATGATCAGCGATCCCGCCGCGATCACCGCCGTGGTGGAGGAGCTGCTGGCGGCCCATCCAGAGGAGGTGGAGGCCTTCCGCGGCGGCAAGACCAAGCTCCAGGGCTTCTTCGTGGGGCAGCTGATGAAGCGCACCGGCGGCCGCGCCGACCCGAAGCTGGCGAACCAGATCCTCAGTCAGAAGCTGAAGGGCTGAAACCCTGTGCCGTCTGCGGCATGTTCCGATGCCGATGACGCTCCCGTCCGCCGCCCGGATCCAACCTCCACGTTTCGCCCCCCAGCCGTTCGGGCTCTTCCCCCTGCCGCCCGAGCTGGTCGGGGCCCTGGAGGCCGAGGTGGCCGCACTCACCTTCGCGCCCGCCTCGGAGGTGCCGGTGGATGACAGCGCGTTCGGCCGCGCTGTGGTCGGGGGCATTTCGGCCGCCG
Source organism: Cyanobium sp. (assembly GCA_046080685.1). Taxonomy (GTDB): domain Bacteria; phylum Cyanobacteriota; class Cyanobacteriia; order PCC-6307; family Cyanobiaceae; genus Cyanobium. The sequence continues at coordinate 2,279 of JBJTUJ010000049.1, forward strand.
AAGGTGGGCAGCCATCGATCGGCCACGCTCCCCTGAGCAAGGCGCTCTACGACCGCTTCTACGCGATCCTCACGCCCCGAATCGCGGCATGGGCAGGCTGTCCGCTGGAGCCCACCTGGGGCTACGGGATCCGCAGCTATGGGCGCGGTTGCCTTCTGCACCTGCACCGCGATCGGATCGATACCCACGTGATCAGCTGCATCGTGCATGTGGCGGACAGCTCCGACGTTCGCTGGCCGCTCGACTTCATCGATCACGAAGGCCGGCACCACCAGGTGTTCTTCGAGCCGGGCACGGTGCTCTTCTACGAGAGCCTCTGCCCCCATGGGCGTCATGTGCCCTTCCAGGGGGAGTACTACCGCAATCTCTATTTCCACTGGCGGCCGCAGGGCTGGGATCCAGCCCCGCTCACGGGTATGCGCTGCAAGTACCCCAACCTGGCGATGGCTCTGGCCGAGTGGACGGCCCCGGCGGAGCTGCCGCCGGTCTGGCGCGACTGGCTGCTGACCAACCTGAGCCGCGGTTGCGATCCGGCCGCCCTGGTCACCCGGGCCCTGGCCGAAGGGCTCGACGCCGAAGCGGTGAGCCGCCTGCTGCAGGATGCGCAACGGGGTGATGCTGCGCCTGGCGTCAGTTTCCGGCATCTCCATGAGGCGCCCCTGACCAGGGCGGAGCACCAGCCCCGGGCCTGGCGCCTCGACACCCCCCCTGGCGCAGGTGTACGAGATCCCGGACCTTCTCTCGGCCCAGGAGTGTGAGGAGCTGATCGACCTCATCGACAGCTCCCTGCAGCCCTCCACCGTCACGATCGGACCGGGCGACTACCGCACCAGCCGCACCTGCCATCTGCGCGATCTGGATGCGCCCCTGATCGGCGTTCTCGAGGCACGTTTGGCCGCCCTGATCGGGGTGGATCCCACCTGCTCGGAGCCACTCCAGGGCCAGCGCTACGACAGTGGGCAGTACTTCCGGGCCCACACGGACTGGTTCGATCCCGGCAGCCAGGAGTTCATCGAGCACACCGCGTTCGGCGGGCAGCGGACCTGGACGGTGATGGTCTATCTCAACCCGGTTGCCGCGGGCGGTCAGACCCCGTTCATGCACCTGGGCCGCACGTTCACACCGGTGCGCGGCATGGGCCTGGCCTGGAACAATCTCCACGCCGACGGCAGCCCCAATCCGGCCACCCTGCACGAATCGCTGCCCGTGGAGGAGGGTCTCAAGTACGTGATCACGAAGTGGTTCCGGGCCCTGCCCGGCCGCAACGGCTGAATCCGCCGGCCTGCGACCCGAGGGCTCGCTCCACCGCCGCCGCCAGCTGGGAGCGGTCGCCACGGTTGTCGATCACCCCATCGGCCAGGGCGCGTTTGCGCGCCAGCGGCCACTGGGCGCTGATCCGCCGGCGGGCTTCGCCCTCCTCGAGCCCCTCGCGCCCCATCAGCCGCTGCAGCTGCTGCTCCTCGTCGCAGTCCACCAGCCACACCTCGCTGCAGAGCTCCTCCAGCCCCGCCTCGAACAGCAGCGGGATCATCAGCACCACCACCGGCTCCTGCCGCAGGCGCTCCAGTTCGGCGGCGAAGCGCGCCCGCACCAGGGGATGCACCAGCCGCTCCAGCCACAGCCGTTCGCCGGCGTCGGCGAACACGATCCGGCCCAGGGCCCCGCGGTCGATCGCGGGCTGGGGGGGCTCACCTTTGCCGGAGGCCCGCACCCGCTCGCCGAAGTGCTCCAGCACCTGGCGGGCGCCGGCGCTGCCGGGCGCCAGGGCCTCGCGGGCGAACTGATCCGCATCCAGCACCGGCAGGCCCCGGGCCGCCAGCAGCGCCCCCACGGTGCTCTTGCCGGTGGCGATCCCGCCGGTGAGGCCGATGCGGCGCTGCGCCGGCCGGCTCATCGCCGTTCCCCCCAAAGCAGCCGTCCCAGCTGGGCCAGCAGATCGTCCTCAAGCCCCGTCCGCCAGGGGCCGTCCGCCCCGCCGGCACCGGAGGCCGCCAGGGCCGTTGCGCGCTCCGGCGCCTCCCGCTGCCGCTGCCGCTCCTCCGCCTGCCGGGCCTCGGTTTCCCGTTCCTGATGGCGCAGACCTCCACCGGCCCGGGTCCACTCCAGCAGCTGCCGCAGTTCGCCCGCATCGAGCCAGCTGCCGTGGCTGCGGCAGCGATCCACGATCACGCCGCTGCGCCGGCCGAACAGGCTGCGGTTCATCATCTCGCTGCAGGCCGGGCAGCGCCGGTAGCGCAGGCTGGCCGGGCTGCTGCGGGGGTTCTCCGCCAGACGATTCAGCAGGGGGGTGTCGATCTCCCACACCGGCCCCACCGCCTGGCTGAGCAACTGCTCGAGCGCTCCGCGCTCCAGGAACATCCCCAGGCAGACGGGGCAGCGATCGAGGGCCAGGTCGGCCGCCGCCCCGCTCCCCGCGGCCGGCTCTCCGCTGAGGGCGCGGCTGCTGCGCCGGTCGAGAGCCGCCTCCACCTCCGGCGGCAGGGTGAGGTTCTCGATCAGCAGGGTGGGCATCTCCAGGCCGTACTCCTGCACCTCCTCCGCCAGGCGCAGCCGCAGTTCGCGGGCCAGTTCGTCGTAGTGGCCGGCCAGGCTGGTGATCGGGTGCTCGGCCTTCCCCAGCAGGTCGGCCAGGCGGCTGACGATCAGGTTGCGCAGCTGCTCGCTGATGTCGTCCAGCCCGAAACGGCTCCGGCTGCCGCTGATCTCCCGCACCAGCCAGCCGGGGTCGTTCACCCGCAGGGTGGAGGTGCCGAAGCCCCGCAGCCGCACCGGCCCGAGCTCGGGGTCGCGCACGATCAGCGGATGGCGGGTGCCCCAGCGCAGATCGGTGAACAGGCGGGTGGCCACGAAGATCACCTCCGCCTTGAACGGGCTCTCGAAGCCGTAGGGCAGGCAGAGGAGGTTGGTGAGCAGCGGCAGGTTGCGGGTGCTGAGCTGGTGGCGACCCGGGCCGAAGCCATCGGCGATGCGTCCCTCGTTCACGAACACCGCCCACTGCCCTTCGCGCACGATCAGCTGGGCCCCCATGCGGATGGCGCCACCCTGACGATCGAAGCGCCATACCAGGGTGTCCGCTCCCCCGCCGGCGCCCCCCCCGCCAGCGCCCGGGTCGTCGTGCGTCCATTCGATGACGTCGATGAAGGTGCTCCGCACCCTCTGCCAGAGCCGGTCCATGGGCGGTCGCTCCGGGACGGCGATTGAAGGATTCAGGCTAGGAAACGACCCGGCCGCCGGCCTCATGGCGGCACGCAGGCACGGGGCGAGAGGATGGGCCGATCCGTCCCGCTGCCCCGTGACCGCTGCCCCGTGACCGCTGCGATGTCGTCCGCCTCCGCCTGGCAGCCCATTGCCGGGGGCCTCACCGCCCCGGCCGGATTCCTGGCCGCCGGCATCACCGCCGGCCTGAAACCTTCGGGCAATCCCGACCTCTCGCTGCTGCTGGCCCCCGAGGGGGCGGTGTGCGCCGGCACCTTCACCCTCAGCCGGGTGCGGGCGGCCTGCGTTGATCTCTGCGCCGAGCGGCTGGCGGCTACCGGCGGCCATGCCCGGGCGGTGCTCACCAACTCCGGCCAGGCCAACGCCTGCACCGGTGAGCGCGGCCTCAGCGACAGCCTCGCCGCCACCGCCGCCCTGGCCCGGCGGCTGGGGCTGGGCGAGCAGGAGGTGCTGATCTGCTCCACCGGCGTGATCGGCGTGCCGATCCCGATGGACATCCTCGAGGCGGGGCTGGATCCCCTGGTGGCGGCCCTCTCGAGCGAGGGCGGGGCCGCGGCCGCCCAGGCGATCCTCACCACCGACCTGGTGGCCAAGCAGATCGCCCTGGAGGCCGAGCTGGGCGGGCGGCGGGTGCGCATCGGCGGCATGGCCAAGGGCTCGGGGATGATCCACCCCGCCATGGCCACGATGCTGGGCTATCTCAGCTGTGATGCCGGCGTGCCGCCCCAGCAGTGGCAGGCGATGGTGCGACGGGCGGTGGATCGCTCCTTCAACGCGATCACGGTGGACGGCGACACCAGCACCAACGACACCTTCCTGGCGTTTGCCGCCGGCGAGCCCCTGGGCCCGGAGCACTGGGAAGCCCTGGATGCCGGCCTGACGGCGGTGTCGCAGCATCTGGCCCGGGCGATCGCCCGCGACGGCGAGGGGGCCACCTGCCTGATCGAGGTGCGGGTGAGCGGGGCGGCCGACGCCGCCGGCGCCCGTGCCATCGCCCGCACGATCTGCGGCTCGTCGCTGGTGAAGTGCGCCGTGCATGGCCGGGATCCGAACTGGGGCCGGATCGTGGCGGCCGCCGGCCGGGCCGGGGTGGCCTTCGATCCCGACGCCGTGGCCCTCTGGCTGGGCGACCGCCAGCTGATGGCCGCCGGCCAGCCCCTGCCGTTCGACCGCCCCGCCGCCAGCACCTACCTGCGCGAGCGCGCTGCCGGCGCCTACCTCAGCGACGACACGGTGGTGATCCGCCTGCGCCTGGGCGTGGGCGCCGGCGCCGGCGTGGCCTGGGGCTGCGACCTCTCGGATCAGTACGTGCGCATCAACGCCGATTACACCACCTGAGATCTTCCGGGTGTGTGGGGCACACGGCCCGGCAAGATGGCCCCACCTCGGCCACCGCCCATGGTTCCGGCCCCTCCGCCCCCACCCTCCGGCGCGGCGAGCCCCCGCCATCGTCGCGGTGGGGAGCGGGCCGGCCTATCCCGGACCTGGCCGGTGTGGTTGCTGCTGGGCGTCTGCTTCGGGATCGGCCATGGGCTCACCCAGCGGCTGATCGAACTGCGGCCCGGCGAAGCGATGGGAGGCCGGCAGTCGTTCGGAGTCAAGGAGTTTCCCGGCAGCGGCCTCGAGGGCCTCCGCAACGCGCACGGCGCCCAGAACCGCAGCCTCCGCGCCGACCTCGACGCCCTCGAGGACGAGCGCCTGAAGCAGAAGGAAGCCCAGGACCTGGAACGGCGCCAGGCCGATCTCGAACGCCGCGATCAGGAGGAGCGCGAGCGCCGCGAGCAGGACAACGAACGCCTGCGGCTTGAGGAGCTCCAGAGGCCGCCGGCGCCGGCTTCCGATCCCAGCCTCTACACCGCACCGCCCGAGCCCCTTGAGACCCTGCCACCGCCGCCCTCAGCCGACCAGGGCCCGGCGGATCCCACGGGGCAGCCCTGATCTGCCACAGTTCGCAGAGTCACGGCCCTGGACATGAGCGCGCCGCAATCCCTGCTTCAGGCCGCCCTGAACCGTGTCATTGCCCGGGTGGGCAGTGGGCTGGCGGACACCGCCGCGGGCCTGGCGGCGGCAGCCCAGGAGGCTCCCACCCGTCTGCAGGAGGAGCTGGGCCTGTTCTGGGAGGAGGTGCAGCGCGAGGCCGAGCGCCTGGAGAACGGAGAGCCCTCCGCGTACGCGGGTCCCTCACCCTCCGCCACGAGCGATCCACAGGATCAGATCGATGCGCTGCGGGCCCGGGTGGCCGAACTGGCCCGCCGTCTGGAACGCGAGCCCCGGGGTCGGGGTTGATGGCTTCTCTCTCCCTCCCCGGGGGGGGCATCGCCTGGCTTGGCCGGCCACTGCGGATCTGGCGCCTGGTCCTGCAGTTGCTGGTTGGTCTGTGGTGGGACGCCCGGCGCTGCACCTACAGGGGCGGCTGGACGCCGGAGCGGGCGGCCGCCCGCCAGCGTCGCCGGGCCCGCTGGCTCACCGCCCAGTTCCTGGAGCTGGGCTCGGCTTTCATCAAGGTGGGCCAGCTGCTCTCCGCCCGCCCCGACAGACGATCCCCAGGATCAGATCGATGCGCTGCGGGCCCGGGTGTCCGAAGTTGCCCGCCGGCTTGAGCGCGAGCCCCGGGGTCCGGGTTGATGGCCGCCCTCACCCTCCCCGGGGGGGGGCTGGCCCGGCTGGGGCGGCCGCTGCGGATCTGGCGCCTGGCCCTGCAGCTCCTGGTGGGCCTGTGGTGGGACGGCCGTCGCTGGACCTATCGGGGCGGCTGGACGCCCGAGCGGGCGGCCGCCCGCCAA
>JBJTUJ010000050.1:0-3254 GCA_046080685.1 Cyanobium sp.
GCTGATGTTCGGCAAGGGCAACGGCGCCATGCGTCTGCTCTGCGCCCTGGAGCGCGACGGGCTGATCAGCGCGGAAACGCGGCAGCGCTACAGCGAGCGGCTGGAGGAGCTGGTGGGCGAGCCGGCCGACAGCGAGGCCAACCGCCGCAACCTGCGGGTGGGCGTGGCCTTCGCCGCCGGCCGCCGCAGCCTCTGCCTGCCGCCACAAGCGGCAGACGGTGCAGGACCTGGAAAGTAGGCTGACACTGGTTTCTGCCCGCCCATGACCATCCGCATCGGCATCAACGGCTTCGGCCGCATCGGTCGCCTCGCCTTCCGCCGCGCCTGCAGCATCGCCGACGTGGAGGTGGTGGGCATCAACGACCTGATCGATGTGGACTATCTGGCCTACATGCTCCGCTACGACTCCACCCATGGCCGTTTCCAGGGCGAGGTGGCGGTGGCCAACGGCCAGCCGGTGGTGAATGGCAGGGCGATCCGCATCAGCGCCGAGCGCGACCCGGCCAACCTCAAGTGGGATGAGGTGGGAGCGGATTACGTGCTGGAGAGCACGGGCTTCTTCCTCACCGATGAATCGGCCCGCGCCCACATCACTGCCGGCGCCAGGCGGGTGGTGATGAGCGCCCCCTCCAAGGACGCCACGCCGATGTTCGTGATGGGCGTGAACCACACCACCTATGCCGGCCAGGAGATCGTCTCCAACGCCAGCTGCACCACCAACTGCCTGGCGCCGCTGGCCAAGGTGGTGCACGACAACTTCGGCATCGTGAGCGGGCTGATGACCACGGTGCACGCCACAACCGCCACCCAGAAAACGGTGGACGGCCCCTCGGTGAAGGACTGGCGCGGCGGCCGCGGTGCGGGCCAGAACATCATCCCCAGCTCCACCGGTGCGGCCAAGGCGGTGGGCAAGGTGATCCCCGAGCTGAACGGCAAGCTCACCGGCATGGCCTTCCGGGTGCCCACCCCCGATGTGTCGGTGGTGGACCTCACCGTGAACCTGGCCAGGCCCGCCAGCTACGACCAGATCAAGGCGGCGATGAAGGCCGCCAGCGAGGGGCCGATGGCCGGCATCCTTGGTTACACGGAAGACGACGTGGTGAGCAACGACTTCCTGGGTGAGAGCTGCACCTCGGTGTTCGATGCCGGCGCCGGCATTGCCCTCACCGACACGTTCATGAAGCTGGTGGCCTGGTACGACAACGAGTGGGGCTACAGCTGCAAGTGCATCGACCTGATCCGCCACATGGCCACGGTCAGCTGAGTGGTGGGCCTGGTGGTGGCTGGATCGAGCGGCTGAGCACATCGGCCACCACCGCCTGGATCTGATTGCCCAGGTCTTGCCGCGCCCATTCCTCCGAGATCAGTTCCGTTTGCTGCAGCACCAGTTCGATGGCGGCGACTTCCTGATCAGGCGGGTATTTGTAGCGCTTGAGCAAGGCCTTGATCATCGTGCGCAGGCGAGCGCGCACGTTCTCTTTGTATTGCCAGTCGATGCTGAGATTGCCGCGCAGTTTGGCGGCCAGTTCGCGGGCCATGGACATCAGCACGTCGTCGCCCATCAGCTCCTGGGCGGACTGGTTATGGGCCAGGGCGTCGTAGAAGGCGATTTCAGGCTCGGATAACCCCATCGCCGCTGCCTTATCCGCATCATCGCGGAACTGTCTGGCCATGGCGATCAGTTCCTCGATCACCTGGGCCGCTTCGATCGAGCGGTTGGCATATTTGGCCAGCGATGCCTGCAGCAGTTCACTGAAGCGCTTCTGCTTCACCAGGTTGGTCTTGAAGCGAGTCTGCACCTGTTCACGCAGCAGGCGCTGCAGCAGTTCCACCGCCAGGTTCTTCTGGGGAATCTTGCTCACCTCAGCCAGGAACTGGTCGGACAAGATGCTGATGTCAGGCTTTTCAAGACCTGCAACTTTGAAGATATCGGTGATTCCCTCAGCCACCAACGACTCAGACAGCAATTGCTGCAGCTCAAAGTCCACGTTCCTGGGTGCGCGTCCATCACCTTCACCGTCACCACCCTTCACCAGTGGTGCTCGGATCGCGTGGAGGAAGGTGACCTCAGGATCCAGATCCAACGCTTCATCGAGCGTTCCGCACAAGGCAAACGCTTTGGTCATCGCCAACACCGTGTCGCAGTAGCGCTTCTTGCCATCAGGTAAGCCAAGGATGTGACCAATGCAGTCCGGCAAAAGTGCCATTGCTGTCTTGGGATCCCTGAAACCGCTCCAGTCGATGGGATGGAGCAGGTCACGGGCCACCTGGAGTTTCTCTTTGAGGATCCGCAGTGCCTCGCTGGTGTCGATCGTGGGGGCACCCTTGCCCTGGGCCGCGGTGTAGGTGGCCAGGGCTTCCTTGAGCTGGGGGGCGATGCCGATGTAGTCCACCACCAAGCCGCCGGGCTTGTCCTTGAACACCCGGTTCACGCGGGCGATGGCCTGGGCCAGGTTGGCCCCTTTCATCGGCTTGTCGATGTACATCGTGGCCAGGCAGGGGGCGTCAAACCCCGTGAGCCACATGTCCCGCACCAGCACGATCTTCAGCGGATCAGCGGGATCCTTGAAGCGCTTCTCCAGATCCTTCTTCTGCTGCTTGCTGGTGTGGTGCGGTTGAAGGTGGGGCTCGTCGGAGGCCGAGGCGGTCATCACCACCTTGATGGCCCCCTTGGCGGGGTCGTCGTCGTGCCAATCAGGGCGGAGGGCAACGATGGCTGCATAGAGGCGGGCGCAGATGTCGCGACTCATCAACACCCCGATTGCCTTACCGGGCTGGGTGCGGGAGCGTTGCTCAAAGTGGACGACCAGGTCCGCTGCCACCTGCTCCAGACGGGGTTCGGCACCCACCAGGGCCTCCAGCGCGGCCCAGCGGCTCTTGGCGCGCTCCGCGGCGGGGATGTCGTCTTCGTCTGAAAAGAGCTCGTCCACCTGTTCATCCACCTGGGGGAGCATGGGGATCTTCAGCTCCAGCTTCGCCAGGCGGGATTCGTAGTAGATGGGCACCGTGGCGCCATCTTCCACGGCCTGCTGGATGTCGTAGATGGAGATGTAGTGGCCGAACACGGCCTGGGTGTCGCGGTCGTCCTGGGAGATGGGGGTGCCTGTGAAGGCCAGGAAGGTGGCCTGGGGCAGGGCATCGCGCAGCGCCTTGGCCAGGCCGTATTTGATCTCGCCCGTCTTGGAATCGAAACGCCCCTTGAAGCCGTACTGGGTGCGGTGGGCCTCATCGCAGATCACCACGATGTTGTGGCG
>JBJTUJ010000051.1:0-3372 GCA_046080685.1 Cyanobium sp.
CTCAGGCCGGGCAGGGGGCTCAGGGCCGCCGCCGATCCCAGCCAGCGGCAGAGCTGGGAGGAGGCATCGTGCAGGAACCGCTCCAGCAGCGGATCGTGGCGATGGGGATCGGGAAAGGGGGCCAGGGGCTCCGCTCCCCTCAGACCAGGGGCGGCTGGGATGGAGGAGGCCAACGGCGAGAGCGGCATGGGGGCATTCTGCCCGGAGGCCCCGCCGGGGCAGGGCGTCTGCGAGGGTGGGGGTTGCTTCCCACCTGCCGCTGCAGCCCCCTCCCCTGCCCCCGGATCCGGTGCTCGAGGCCTGGATGGACCGGTTGCTGCGGCGGGCCGAGCGGGTGGGGCAGGACGGGGAGATTCCTGTGGCAGCGGTGCTGCTCGACGGCCGGGGATGGGCCCTGGGGTGGGGAAGCAACCGCCGGGAGCAGGCGAGCGACCCGCTCGGCCACGCTGAGCTGGTGGCCCTGCGTCAGGCCGCCGCCGCCCGGGGCGACTGGCGCTTCAACGACTGCCCCCTGCTGGTGACCCTGGAACCCTGCCCGATGTGCGCCGGCGCCATGATCCAGGCCCGGGTGGGCAGGGTGGTGTTCGCCGCACCAGACCCCAAGCGCGGGGCCCTTGGAGGGTGTCTGAACCTGGCCGACGACCCAAGCGCCCATCACCGGCTGCAGGTGTTAGGCGGTGTGCGGGAGGCGGAAGCCCGCCGCCAGCTGGAGGGGTGGTTCCGCCGGCGGCGCGAGGAGCTCAGCCGACGGCGGCGGCCACCGGAGCCGTAGGGCGGAAGGCCGGGAGCTCGGTGGCGAACAGATTGAGCAGCCGCTCCACGTTCTCGAGGGTGCTGTTATAGCCCATCAGGCCGATGCGCCAGACCTTGCCGGCCAGGGCGCCGAGGCCACCGCCCACCTCGATCCCGTGCTCGTTGAGCAGGTAAAGGCTGAAGGCCTTGCCGTCGACTCCCTCCGGGATGCGCACGGTGGTGAGGGTGGGGAGGCGCAGGTCCTCGGGCACATGAAGTTCGAGACCGAGGGCCTCCAGGCCGCTCCACAGGGCCTCGGCGTTGCTGCGGTGGCGGGCCCAGGCGTTCTCCAGGCCTTCCTCGGCCAGCAGACGCAGGGCCTCGCGCATGCCGAAGTTCATGTTCACCGGCGCCGTGTGGTGATACACCCGGTCGCTGCCCCAGTACTGGTTGAGCAGGGTGACATCCAGGTACCAGTTGGGCACCTTGCCCTGGCGGGCCATCATCTTGGCCTCGGCCCGCGGGCCCATGGTGAAGGGACCCAGACCCGGCGGGCAGCTCAGCCCCTTCTGACTGCAGCTGTAGGCCAGATCCACCTTCCAGTCATCGAGGAAGAGGGGAACGGCACCGAGGGAGGTGACGGTGTCGAGCAGCAGCAGGCAGTTATGGCGGCGGCAGAGCTCGCCGATCCCCTCCATCGGCTGCAGCACCCCGGTGGAAGTTTCGGCATGCACGATCGCCAGGATCGCCGGCTGATGGGTGATCAGAGCCTGCTCGATCTCCTCGAGGGAGAAGGCCTCGCCCCACGGGCGCTCGATCGTGACCACGTCAGCCCTGTAGCGGCCGGCCATGTCGACCAGGCGATGGCCGAAGTAGCCCTTCACCGCCACCAGCACCTTGTCGCCCGGCTCGATGGTGTTGGCCAGGGTGGCCTCCATCGCAGCGCTGCCCGTGCCGCTCATCGGGATCGTGAGCCGGTTGTCGGTCTGCCAGGTGTAGCGCAGCAATTCCTGCACCTCGCCCATCAGCTCCACGTAAAGGGGATCGAGATGGCCGATCGGCGTGCGGGCCAGGGACTGAAGCACCGTGGGGTGGGCGTTGGAGGGCCCGGGGCCGAGCAGCAGCCGATTCGGCGTGGCGATGGGGTCCAGCCCGAGGCGATGGGTGGTGGAAACGGTGGGCGGGACGGGAACGGACAAGGGCGGGGCGGCGGTGCTGGAGCCGAGATTAGGGAACGGGGGAGCGGCGACGCGCGCGGCGCGCGGCCCTGCCCTCAGCGGGCGCGGACGTTGGTGGCGGCCAGGCCGCGGCAGAGGTGGTCGAAGGGGGCCCGGACCACAGCGGTGTCGCTGATGCCCTCCTCGGCGAGCCTGTCGCTGATCACCTCAGCCATCAGGGAAATGCTGCGGACGGTGGGACCGGTGGGGACCCCCAGGCTTTTGTAGGTGTCGTCGAGGCCGTTGAGCACCCGTTCGTCGAGGATCTTGAAGTCGTCGGCGAGCAGGGCGTAACTGGCGTAGCGCAGGAAATAGTCCATGTCGCGCAGGCAGGCCGCCAGGCGACGGGTTGTGTAGGCGTTGCCGCCGGGGAGGATCAGTTCGGGATCCTCGAGCCAGAGCAGCTGGGAGGCTTCGCGCACGATCGTGGCCGCCTCCCGGTTGATCAGCTCCACGGCGGCCAGCCGCACGGCGGCCTGACCGTAATAGGTGTCGATGCGATCGATCGCCGCACGATCGAGGTAGCGGCCCAGCTGGTCGTACCGGCCGATCAGGCCGGTGATGGCATCGCGCATGGAAAGTTCGGATCGACGCACCTGCACGGGAACGTAGCACTCGTGAACCGTCAGATTCCTGTCCACAGCGTGGATTCCGGCGATCTGACAGAAACGGTTACGCGCACGCCTTCGCCCGGGTGGCGGCGAGGGGTGGAGGGGGGAGTGGGCCTGAGCACCGGAAAGCAACCGATGGATCGGTTGCAGCCGCTACAAAGACTGAACGGTATCGCTGCGTACTTTCCAGGCTGACGCGTTCCACCCCAGGACGCACACCCAGACCCCCTCCGTCATGGCCAAGACCGCCCAGGACGTCCTGCGTCAGATCCAGGACGACGGCATCGAACTGATTGATCTCAAGTTCGTCGATCTTCACGGCAAGTGGCAGCACCTGACCGTCTGCAAGGACCTGATCGACGCCGACGCCTTCAGCTCCGGCGTGGCCTTCGACGGCTCCTCGATCCGCGGCTGGAAGGCGATCAACGAATCAGACATGGCCATGGTGCCCGATCCGGCCACCGCCTGGATCGACCCCTTCTACAGCCACAAAACTCTCAGCCTGATCTGCTCGATCCAGGAACCCCGCAGCGGCAAGCCCTATTCCCGCTGCCCCCGTGCCCTGGCCCAGAAAGCCCTCGATTACCTCGGCACCACCGGCCTGGCCGACACCGCGTTCTTCGGTCCAGAGCCTGAGTTCTTCATCTTCGACGACGTTCGCTACAAGAGCGCCAACGGATCCAGCTTCTACAGCGTGGATTCGATCGAAGCCCCCTGGAACACCGACCGGGTGGAAGAAGGCGGCAACCTCGCCAACAAGATCCAACTGAAAGAGGGCTACTTCCCGGTTGCCCCCAACGACACCCTGCAGG
>JBJTUJ010000052.1:0-5468 GCA_046080685.1 Cyanobium sp.
GCACATGGCTCGACTGACGGGCGATCCGCCGACCCTCGCTGTCGGTGGTGATCACGCAGCTGGCCCCGGAGGCCTGGCTGGTGATCTCGGTGCAGGTGATGCGGGGACCACCGCTGCACAGGGCGGTACGCCGCCGGCTCACGGCCCGATCCTCACCGTCGTAGGCGGAACCGGAGGGTGGGCTGAGGGAACGGGTCAACCTGGAATCCGTCACGGCGCCGAGGCCGCTCCGGCTGCAAGCGGTGCCCGGCGACGCTCTGGAAGTGGCGTCATCGTACCGCGTTAACCCCTTGCCCTCCCTGACACAGCCGGTACCGTCCGGCCCAAAGCCGTCGCCGAACGTCATGGCCCCCAAGCGCCCCTCCACCCGTTCCGCTGCCGAGGCCACCGAGGCCACCCGCGCCGCCGAGCCCCTGCCGGCGGAGGAGGCCCGGGGCCCCCTGCCGGACTGGATGGCCCAGGCGGCCGCCCAGGGGGTGAAGCCGGAGCAGGCCCTGGCTTTCATCGGTCTGGGGTTGATGCGGCGCATGGCCGGCGGCGAGGAATCGGGCTGGATCTGGAACGAGGAGGAGGACGGAGGCAGCGTGGACCTGGCGGCTCTCCGCCAGCGCCTGGAGATCACCCAACTGGCCCTGCAGACCGGCGCACCCTTGAGCACCGCCGAGCTCACGCAGGTGCTTGGGGCGCGCCCCGGCGGGCCGGTGGTGGAGCGCGGCGGCCTGCGGGCCCGTCGGCTGGGGCGCAACCTCTGGAAGCTGGCCCGGATCGACGACGGGGGTGATCGGGCGGGTGCCTCGTTCAGCGAGGGCTTCCGCCGCCGCCTGTGAGACAGATGCGGCGAGGGAGCCGCTAACGGCACTCCAGTCTGAGCTGGCCGCGGCGCATGGGCCGGGCAGCGCGGTCGCGGCGAGCTGGGTCTTCCAGGGACAGTCTGGCAGTCATCGACAGATCATTCATCGATCGGCTCCGACACCTGGGCGAACCGCAGGTCTCGTGGAGTTGTGCCACAGAGAACATCAAGATTGTCAACAAGTCATTGGGCAGCGCATTAATCGTCTTTACCCTTGCAGCGAAGTCGGAATGGGCCACCCCTCGATAAAGCCATTGCGCGAGGCCTGATCTGTCAGCCGTTTGCGAGCACGTTGTTGGCATGAGAATCCACAAGCCTGATCTCGTTGCAGATGGCAAAGATCTGCACTATCGGGTATTGGTTGAATTCAAGGGTCATAAGGGCACGCTTTGGTACAGCGTTGATCAGGCTTATGGGAGTCTTTTCGCCGATTCCTCTTGTGCGCCGTTGGTTGGCCTCCTCATTCCGGCCATGCTTAGCGGTGAAGATATTGTTCTTGATGGCGTAATCTCCGAGCGCCTCTATTATAATGTCGCGCGCCCGCTTCAGAGATTGCTGCGACACATCATTCCGTCGCTTCGGCAGATATCCATTCATCCTTCCGCGGTAACGCGGAACTCCGTGAGCTCGCCTTCAGGCGTGGCAACTGGGTTCTCAGGAGGCATTGACTCATTTTGCATGCTTGTCGACCACTTGTTTACAGATGTCCCTCAAGGCTTTCGGATCACGCATCTGCTGTACAACAATGTTGGTTCCCACGGCGGTGGCAGCGCAGGCGAGCGTGTTTTTCGGGAGCGCTATGAACGCCTCCTCCCGATGGCCGAACGCATTGGGCTGCCTTTTCTGCGGATCAACACCAACCTCGGCGATTTCTATCGTGACATCTCAAGTTTTGTGCAAACTCATACTTTTCGCAATGCCTCAGTAGCCCTTCTTCTGCAGGGGGGGGGATCTCCCATTTCATGTATTCCTCTGCCTTTGGCTATCCTCATGCCTTTATCGGTCCCGCCACGGATATTGCCTACACTGACCCCGTTACCCTTCCCCTGCTTTCCACGGAAGGGCTGGATGTGTTCTCGGTAGGCAGCGAGTACACACGAGTCGAAAAGACTCTCCGCGTTGCCGGACTGGCTGATGCCAGCAAAATTCTTGATGTCTGCGTCAACGACAAGAATCCCAGCGGCTACACGAACTGCTCCACTTGTTATAAATGCCTCAGAACACTTGCAACGCTAGACATAGCTGGTCGCCTCAGTGATTTTTCAGATTCATTCGATCTTGGCGTATACAGAGCGCGCAGAATGCTGTACCTGGCGGAATTGCTAGGAAGCAGCGATCCATTGTCAAAAGAGATCGCCGAGTTCGCAAAGGAGCAAAACTTCTCATTTCCACTGTTGTCTCGCCTGATCAATTTCTTGGGAGCGTCTCCGGCGATCAGGTTCTCCATCCGCAAACTGCGAGCAGTGAAGCGCCTCCTGGCTGATCGCTCCACCCCATCCCCCCTGCCGCAAGGATCAACTTTGGGTTTGCCGATGTAGGCGAAACCAGCCTTAGCACATCTGGTGTGAATCCTCATTGCGCTCCTCATTCTCACCCTATCCAGTGAGGGGCCAGTTGATGCCTCCGTCTGCGTTCTCGCGACCTCAGGACCGGCGTCGGTGGGGGCGAAACACCTTTGTGTCAACCCTGTTCCCTGCTGGCGATGAACCCGAGCAGTTGGCCAGTGAACTGGAATGGTGAACTGGATAGAAGCAGATCAATCAGTGGAATGGTTAACAGTTCAGCCCTGGGCAAATGCGAGCGAGTGACCCAGCCGATCTTGATGTCCCAGTTGTGCAGATGGATTCCCCGGCTCTATCTGTGGTTTTCTGGTACAATCAAACATATCTGCTAGTCTGAATCTCGAGGGAATTGGTAAATCTGTTTGCATTCGGCTTTTATCCCACCTCTTCCGGTGCCTCTGCCAGTTTGCTGAGAAGGATTGCCTGGAAGCTGAAAGGAATAAAGCAAAGAGTTGCCCATCATCATAACTTCGGCGACTACTTGTCGTATTCACTCGTTTCCCGGCTTTCGGCTGGCCGCGTCAGTCTTGCTGAGCAGCGTGAGCAGGGAAAACTCCTTGCAATTGGCAGCATCCTATGGGCGCTGCAGGATCATGATGTGATCTGGGGCTCGGGCGCTCATCGCGCCGACCAGATTCCGTACCGCCAAGGCGTCAGCTGCCATGCCGCCAGAGGTCCCCTCACGCTCCAGGAGCTGAAGAAAGCCGGGGTGGTTGTGCCTGAGTGTCAACCACTTTTCTTTGATCCGGCAGTGCTTGTACCCTTGCTTTATCCCCATCTTTCTGGCTTACCAAGGGTAGAAGGAAGAACATTGGTGATTCCGCACTACTCCGACATCCCCAGGGTCAATGACATGGGCAGGAGTTTGGGGATTCCATTGAACATTGCAAATCCCTTCACGCATCCGCTTGCCATTGCCGAGATGATTGCCCGTTCTGACCGGGTGATTTCTTCTTCTTTGCACGGCCTTATCCTTGCGGATGCTCTGGGAACGCCGGCAGTTCCCATGAGGCTGGAAGGCAATCGAGAACCTCTGTTTAAATATGAAGACTACTGTGAAGGTAGCGGGAGGCGCTTGCCGCAATTCTCGAAGGATCTGCGCTGTGCGTTGGATGCCCAGCCACTTGGCTTTGCGTATAGCAGAGAGCTCCTTGTTCGTTTTCTTGCCAGCTTCCCCTACCCATTGAACGATCGGTTCACAGGTCTTCCTGCCACCAACGGTTCGTTGGATTCAGTGGCCAGTGCGCCGTAGGGGTCACGGGAGCTGCTCGTCGTGATGGCTGCTTCCATTCATCATTCTTTTTCAGCAATCCTTTCGCAGCTGAATCCTGGCCGGGCCATGGCGATGGGATTTGCACGCACCCATTGGATGCTGTTTGCTCCTGCGCCACTCCTGCGACCAGGATGCATCTATTGGGGCCGCTCGGCCTGGCGCTTCCCTACCAGTCTGCAGAGCTGCCATCTCCAGATCCCTCCCCGGCTGAGGCGCCGCGCGGATCCTGCGGCTCTGCTCCACGGCCTGGAAGTCACCCAGCTTGCCCTGCAGGCTGGCCCCCCTGAACTCCGCCGAGCTCACTCAGCTGCTGGGGTGCTCCCCGGCGGGCCGGTGGTGGAGCGCGGGTGCGGGATCGCACACCGGAGGGATCCCCTGGCCGCCACTTCCCCAACAGATGTAACGGGGCATTGGGCGGCGGTCGCCCAGACCGCTAACCCTTGTGGGTTCCCCCTTCGGAGCCCGCCCCATGGGCAGCCCCGTGTCCGTCCCCGCGACAGACTCTCCCCCCGGCCCTCCGTCCGTTGTGCCCTGCGCCGATCCGCCCGCAGCCGAGGTGCTGCGCCAGGACGGTCAGCGGGAGGTGTTCTGCGGCCTCACCTCGATCGTGTGGCTGCACCGCCGCATGCCCGATGCCTTCTTCCTGGTGGTGGGCTCCCGCACCTGCGCCCACCTGGTGCAGAGCGCCGCCGGCGTGATGATCTTCGCCGAACCCCGCTTCGGCACCGCGATCCTGGGGGAGCGCGACCTGGCGGGGCTGGCGGACGCCAACGACGAGCTCGACCGGCTGGTGACCGACCTGCTGGCCCGCCGCCCCGAGATCCGCACCCTGTTCCTGGTGGGCTCCTGCCCGAGCGAGGTGATCAAGCTCGATCTCTCGCGGGCGGCCGAACGCCTCACCACCCGCCTGGCCGGCCGGGTGCGGGTTCTCAATTACTCCGGCAGTGGCATCGAGACCACCTTCACCCAGGGCGAGGACAACGCCCTGCAGGCCCTGCTGCCGCTGATGCCGAGCAGCGAGGAGCCCCAGCTGCTGATCGCCGGCACCCTGGCGGATGCGGTGGAAGACCGCTTCCTGGCCCTGTTCGAGCGGATGGGGCTGCCGCCGGTGCGCTGCCTGCCTCCCCGCCGCTCCACCGAACTGCCGCCGGTGGGCCGGGGCACGAAGCTGCTGCTTGCGCAACCGTTCCTGGGCGGCACCGCCCGCGCCCTGCAGCACCGGGGCGCCGAGCTGGTGGAGGCGCCCTACCCCTTCGGCGTCGAGGGCAGCCGCGACTGGATGGCCGCCGCCGCCGCCGCCTTCGGCGTCGATCCCCAGCGGGTGGCGGAGGTGCTCGATCCCCTGGTGGGACGGGGCCGCCGGGCCCTCGAGCCCCATCGCCGCGTGCTGGAGGGGCGGCGCTTGTTCCTGATGCCCGATTCCCAGATGGAGATCCCCCTGGCCCGCTTCCTGCACCGGGAGTGCGGCATGGAGCTGGTGGAGGTGGGTACCCCCTATCTGGACCGCCGGCTGATGGCTGGCGAGCTGGCCCTGCTGCCGCCGGGCACCCGCGTGAGCGAGGGGCAGGACGTGGAGCTCCAGCTGGAGCGGGTGCGGGCGGCCCGGCCGGATCTGGTGGTCTGCGGGCTGGGCCTGGCCAACCCGCTCGAGGCCGAGGGGATCGCCACCAAGTGGTCGATCGAACTCGTGTTCAGCCCCATCCACGGCTGCGACCAGGCGGGTGAGCTGGCCGAACTGTTCGCCCGGCCCCTGCGCCGCCGCTCCCTGCTGTCCTTCGCCTGA
>JBJTUJ010000053.1:0-3287 GCA_046080685.1 Cyanobium sp.
GCGGTGGCCAGGTGGGCGACCGCGGCGTGCTCAGCGGCGAAGGTTCCGCTGGCGATGGCGTGATCGTGGCGATCGAGGGGGTGAACCGCAACCGCAGCGTGTTCGTGCACAGCGGCCGCATCGAGCGGGGCAGCCTGGCCGTGGGCGATCTGGTGCAGGCCCGGGTCGATCGGGCCTGCCGCCGCCGGGCCCAGGCCCACCACACGGCCACGCACCTGCTGCAGGCGGCGCTCAAGGAGGTGGTGGATCCAGGGATCGGCCAGGCCGGCTCGCTGGTGGATTTCGATCGCCTGCGCTTCGACTTCCACTGCCCCCGCGCCTTGACGCCCGAGGAACTGGAGCGGATCGAGGCCCTGATCAACGGCTGGATCGCCGATGCCCACGCCCTCGAGGTGCGCGAGATGGCGCTGGAGCAGGCCCGCGCCGCCGGTGCCGTGGCCATGTTCGGCGAGAAGTACGCCGACGTGGTGCGGGTGGTTGACGTGCCCGGCGTGTCGATGGAGCTCTGCGGCGGCACCCACGTGGCCAACACGGCCGAGATCGGGCTGTTCAAGATCGTGGGCGAGAGCGGCGTGGCGGCGGGTATCCGCCGCATCGAGGCGGTGGCCGGGCCCTCGGTGCTGGCCTACCTCAACGAGCGCGACCGGGTGGTGCGTGCCCTCGGCGAGCGGCTGAAGGCCCAGCCGGGCGAGATCGTGGAGCGGGTGGCCGGCCTGCAGGAGGAGATCAAGGCCACCGCCAAGGCCCTCGCCCAGGTCCGCTCCGAGCTGGCGGTGGCCAGGGCCGGCGCTCTGGTGCAGGCGGCCGAGCCCCTCGGCGACTACCGCCTGCTGGTGAGCCGGCTCGACGGTGTCGACGGCGCGGGCCTGCAGAACGCCGCCCAGGGCCTGCAGGAGCAGATGGGGGTGGGGGCTGCGGTGGTGCTGGGCGGCCTGCCCGATCCCGCTGATGCGGGCAAGGTGGTGCTGGTGGCCGCCTTCGGCCCGGCGGTGGTGGCGGCCGGGCCGAAGGCTGGGGCCTTCATCGGTGCCATCGCCCGCCTCTGCGGCGGCGGTGGTGGCGGCCGCCCCCAGCTGGCCCAGGCCGGCGGCAAGGATGGGGCGGCCCTGGATGGGGCCCTCACCGCGGCCGGCGAGCAGCTGCGGGGGCTGCTGCTGGGCTGACGCCCAGGGCTGCAAACGGGGGGATGGCGACTCCGGCTGCCTGGATGGGAGCGCTTGCACGGGCCACCCCCCATCGGTTGCGTCCGTCTGGATCGGGGTGGGCGGCCGGTGGCGATGTGCACCCTTTGGTCGCCTGCAGCTCCCTGAGGGCATTGCTTTTTCTTGAGGATTGAGTCCTCTGCGGCCAGCCTGCGGTTACTCTTCTCTGGATTCTTGAGGACGATGAGCGGCTCTGCGAGCTGCTTGCAGGCTTTTTCACCGAGCTGGACTGGAAACTGGGGGCCTTCACCACCCCCCGGCGCCTCGAGCAGGAGCTGGAGAGCGGCACCCCCGATGTGCTGCTGCTGGATCAGATGCTCCCGGGCAAGTCCGGCACCGATGTGCTGGCCGGGCTCCGCAACCAGGGCCATGGTTTCCCGGTGCTGATGCTCTCGGCCCTCGGAGCCCCCAGCGATCGGATCGCCGGCCTTGAGGCCGGGGCCGACGACTACATGGCCAAGCCGTTCCTGTTTCGTGAGCTGCAGCTGCGGGTTCAGGCCCTGCTGCGGCGCAGTGACGCCCCCGCCGCTCTCACCACACCCGTCACGGGGGCGGCCTATCAGCTGGGTGCCGTGCGCTTCGATCCCGTCCGCAGACAGCTGGTGGGCCGCTCCGGGAGTCCTGTGCCCATCAGTCGGGGTGACACGGCCCTGCTGCTGGCCCTTTGCCGGCGACAGGGTGAGCCGGTGAGTCGGGAAGTGCTGGCCCGCTCCAGCGGCAGCCTGGTAGACCCCGGCCGCAGCCGCACCATCGACATGCGCCTCTCCCGCCTGCGTCGCCAGCTGCTGGCCCTCGGTGACGGGCAGGAACTGGTGCAGTCCCTGCGTGGGCAGGGCTATCGGCTCCAGGTGCCGGTGGTGCCCGTTCCCTCCGAGGAGGCGTGATCCGCTCCTCCCGGCTCGACCCCAGCGATTGGGGCCGGCTGATTCTCTGGTGGCTTCTGGGCTGTGGCCTGAGCTTCTCGGTGCTCGTGCTGTTGCTGCACACCCTGCTGGAACCGCAGCTCCACGCCGAGAGCAGCCTGCGCATCAGCCGCAGCGTGGCCCTGGTGGAGGAGGTGCTGCGGCGGCTTCCGCCCGACCGGATGCCGCCCGGCGTGATCCTGACCTCGTCGTCCACCCTGCCGGAGGGCCCCGGGGATGGACTCACCACGTTCGATCGGGAGCTGCAACAACGGCTCGCCCGGGATTACGGACTCCGCCGCGCTCTCCAGCGGGACCGCCCCCCGCTCGCCGATCCCTGGGGCGGCTACTGGATCCGCCTGGATGTGCCCGGCCAGAACCCGCCTCTGTGGCTGTATCAACCCGAGCGGCTCTCCAGCAGCAGCGTGTGGTTCCTGCCACTGCTGCGCACCGCCGCCGTGTTCGTCGGCATCCTGCTGGGCACGCTGGGATTCCTGCGCTCGCGGATCGAGCTTCCCTTCTCCCAGGTGCTCCGCACCCTCCCCGATACGGCCGTGCCGCCGCTTCCCCTGCTGCCGGAGAAGGGCATCGCGCCGCTCCGCCTCCTCTCCGTCCGCATCAACCGGTTGCTGGAGCGGGTCAACGACGTCGACACCTCCCGACGCGCCCTTCTGCGGGGACTGGCCCACGACCTGGCCGGCCCCCAGACCCGGCTCATGCTTCAGGTGGAGACCCTGGAACGGCGGGCGAGCCCGGAGACCCGTTCCGCCACCCAGGCCCTTGCCGCCGATCTGCAGCAGCTGGGCCGGATCACGGAGCAACTCAGCCTGCTCGCCGACCGGGACGCGACGCCTCCGTGCCTGCGGGATCTGGCCCTCGATGACTTCTGCCGACGGCTCGCCGCCAGCTACTCCGCCGGTGTGGTGGTGGAGGTGGTGATGCGCCGGCACCTGATCCGCATCGCCAGCGACGCTCTGGAGCGATCCCTGCGCAATCTGATCGACATTGCCATCGAGCACGGTCGGCCGCCGGTGCGGCTTTCCGCCTGGATCGAACGTGGTCACCTGAACCTCACGGACGACGACCACGGGGCCGGCATGCTCACCCCCACTCGGCGCACGATCACCGGGCCGCCTCCCGCCTCCGACCGGCAGCGGTGGCGCCATCGGGGGCTAGGGCTGGA
>JBJTUJ010000054.1:0-10679 GCA_046080685.1 Cyanobium sp.
CAGGGTGCTTGCCAGCACCGCCACCGAGACGGCGGCTTCGGTGAGCAGATGCAGCACGGCAGCCCGCTGGTTGAGATCGTGGTGGTGGTCGTGGCCGAACAGGCGCGCCGACAGCAGATTGATCACGATCCCGGCGGCGGCAGCCCAGGCCACCGGTCCGGTCTGCAGGGGCACCGGATCGAGGAAGCGCTGGAGGGCCTCCACCAGCACCACGGCGCCGGCCGCGAAGATCAGCACGCCGTTCACCAGCGACGCCAGGTGGGTGCTGCGTCCGAACCCGTAGGTGAAGCGCCCGACCGCGGGCTTGCGGCTGAGCCGCTCCGCCCCCCAGCCGAGGGCCAGTCCCACCACATCACCGAGGTTGTGCAGGGCATCGCCGATCAGAGCGAGCGAACCGAAGGCGAAGCCGATCGTGAGCTGGAGGGTGGTGAGGGCGGCATTGAGCAGCACGCTCCAGCGGAAGGCCGCCTCTGCCTGGTTCCGCCGGCCCAGCCCATGGGTAGGGGCCTGGCCGGCATGGTCCTGGTCGGCGTGGTGGCACGCAGACCCCATCGCTCAGCCCTCACGCTGCGCGGCGAGATACAGGCCGATCATCTCCTCCATCCCCTTCTGGGTACGGCCATGGGGCCGCAGACCTCGGGCGGCCCAGAGGCGATCGAGCTCCTGCCGCGTTTCCTCCGGAATCCAGCAGGAGAGCATCACCTTGCCCTCCCGGCTGGCAGAACACCTGCGTTGCCGTGTCGCCACGATCCCTCCACGCCTCTCGGATTGAATGTACACATGCACACAATCAGGCGCTCCGCCGTCCTGGCGCACCACCCACTGGCCCTCAGGGCCCTGCTGGCCGCATCTCTGCTGGTCCTGGGCGGCGTGGCGCAGGCAGCTCCGGCCTCGCTCTGCCGCCCCTGGCGGGAAGAGCGCGACAGCCTGGCGCAGCAGGCGATGGCGGCTGAGATCGAGCTGGTGCAACAGACCCGGCAGCGGCTCTGCCCCCAACTCGAACCACAGGCCTCAGCCGCCAACGCCGATCAACGGGACTACGGGCCGATCGACTACCAGGCCCTGATCGACTGCCGGCATCGGGCCGAGGCGGTCCTCAGGACTAACAGGGCTGTGCTCTACCGCAACGACCGGGGTTTTCTCTTCTATACGGCCGAAGGGGCCCGCCTGGCCCGTCGCTCGGATGCGGTGCACCTGGCAGGCCGGATGCGGGGCTGTTCTTGATGGAGCTCAGCAGGCCAGGAAGCGGAAGGCCAGGCCCACCATGGCAAAACCTGTGAGCGAGGTGGCGGCCAGCAGGGTGGTGGTGCGGAACATGGGACCCCCTTAGGGTGGGTGATGGGGCGCGTGAGGGGCGAGGACGCGGGGCCTCTGATGGCCACTTTCTAAAGCAATCCTTAAGGGCCGCGGTAGCGACGACCACATCTCGTAACGAGCGCCCCCACGCCCTGGGCGTCCCTTCCCTTCCCTCCCTTCCTTCCTTCGCCTGGCGATGATGCGCCCGCGTGTCGCCGGGCCGATGCCCCCATCCCAAGGCCCGCCCGCGAGCGTCCACCAGCGACGGCAGCAGCAACGTCAGGACCTGGTGCGCCTTGCCCATGACGCCCCTCCCGCGCCGAGCCTGGGACCGACCGGCTGTCTGGCGCTGATCCTCGTGCCGATCGGCCTGCTGCTGCTCACGGTCCACTCCGCTCCCGGCATGGCGGTACTGACCCTGGGGGCCGTGGCCTAGCTGCTGGGCTCCCAGCATCTCGACCGCACCCGCCAGCAGTTGGAGCAGGCGGACACGGAGGCGGACCAGCACTGGCGGAACGTGGAGAGTCGGCGATGACAGCCGGCCCGCGCTAACGCTCCGTCGCGTCCCGGCACCAGAGCGCCAGGCCGCCGCCCCGGCCCCGGGCCGCCAGCCAGGTGGTGCCCCCCAACGCCGCTCCCGATCCGATCAGGGCGAAGAAGGGCCGTCGGCGCGGGTCCGGGGCCGGCAGGGAGCGGCTGAACAGATCCCGCTCTCCGGCGCGAAGGCGGCAGCGATCGAAACCGAAGCCCAACAGGGGACGCCGCCCCTCCAGCACCCCTTCGCCCTCGAACCGGAGCTCAATAGGGCCGAGACACACACGGTTCACCAGGGCCAGGTGGTCCGCCGCCGCCGGCTGGATCTCGAGCGCAGCCTCCAGACCCCGCAGCAGCGCCGCCGCGAAGCCGGCAGGACGGCTGCCGCTCCGCGGCCAGACCTGCTGCAGACGCCACACCCCTGCCAGCTGATCGGCGGTCAGGCCGCTGCCGCTGTGGCGCACCTGCCGCTCCAGCTCCAGCAAGGCGGCCCCATCGGGCAGATCCTGAGCCTGCGGCGGTTGGAAGGGAGAGAGCGACACGGAGCCGGAGCGGAGGGTGCGGGTGGGCCAGGGACCCATCTCACCTTCTAGGACCTCCCCCCGGCCCAATCGAGGAAGATGCCCCCATGGCATCCAGCTCAACCGGCGCGGCCGCCGGCACCCGCACCCCCCTTCAGCCGATCGTGGTGCTGGGCGGCTTCCTGATCGATCCGCCCGCCTACGGGCCGATGCTCGATACCCTCCGCCGCTGCTGCGGCCAGCCAGTGACCATGGTGGATGTGGGCACGCCGGAATGGCTGCTCACCGTCTTCCCCTTTGCCTGGGCCCGCATCCTCGATCGCGTCGCCACCACAGTGGCCGCGCAGGCCGCCGCATCCCCCACCGGTCGGGTGACGCTGGTGGGCCACAGCTCGGGCGGCATCATGCTGCGGCTGTTCCTGGGCGACGGGCCGTTCGAGGGCCGGCGCTGGGGCGGTCGACGCCACGCCGACACCCTGGTCATGCTCGGCAGCCGCCACACCGCGCTCAAGGCCACGCCTCTGCGCCGGCGGGTGGAGAGGGAGCTGCCGGGGGCGTTCTTCGCCGCGGCCGAGGAAGGGGAAAGGGTGCGCTACCTCTCGGTGGCCGGCGACCTCGACCTGGCCGATCCCGCCGCCACCGCCACGGCCCGGCGGATGGCCCCCACCGCCTACCGCAACAGCACGGGCGATCCCCACGACCACGGCGACGGCCTGGTGCCGGTGCCCTCAGCCCTGCTGGCGGGCTCCGAGCACCTGGTGCTGCCGGGGGTCGCCCACGGCGGCGCCTTCGGATCGCGCTGGTACGGCACCCCCGCGGTGGTGGAGCAGTGGTGGTCGGCCCTCAGCGCTCCATAAGCGCGGCCACGTGGGCGGCACCGGCGGAGGCCAGGGCCTCCAGGTCGTAGCCGCCCTCGAGGGCGGACACCAGCCGGCCCTCGCAATGGCGCTCCGCCACCTCAGCCACCAGGCGGGTGAGGGCGGCGAAGTGGTCGTCGCCCAGACCGAGGTCCCCGAGGGGATCGCGCCGGTGGGCATCGAACCCCGCCGACACCAGCACGAAGTCGGGTTCGAAGGCCGCCGCCGCCGCAGGCAGTTCCCGCCGCCAGAGCGCCACCAGATCGTCGCCGCCGGTGCCGGGCGGCACCGGCAGATTCACGGTGAAACCCTCCCCGGCACCTCCGCCCCGCTCCCGCGCCTCACCGCTGCCGGGATAGAGGGGGCTCTGGTGGCTGCCGAACACGAGCACCGAGGGGTCGCTCCAGAAGATCTCCTGGGTGCCGTTGCCGTGGTGCACGTCCCAATCCACGATCAGCACCCGCCGGATCCCGTGCATGGCCTGCAGGTCACGGGCGGCGATCGCCACGTTGTTGTAGAGGCAGAAACCCATCCCCCGGCACGGACCGGCGTGGTGGCCCGGCGGACGCACCACGGCGAAGGCGTTGCGCACCCGCCCGGCCATCACCGCCTCCACCGCAGCGAGCACGCCCCCGGCGGCCAGGCGGGCCACCGCCTCGGACCCGGGCCCGATGGCGGTGTCACCGGTGGAGAGATGGTCGCGGCCGGCCTCCACGTCTTCCCGCACCCGCTCCAGATAGCCAGGGGTGTGGCAGCGCAGCAGCTCGGCCTCGGTGGCTGGGCGTGGCGCGATCACACGGCAGTGCTCGAGCAGGCCGCTGCGGTGCAGGCCCTGGATCACCGCATCCACCCGGGCGGGCTGCTCGGGATGACCCGCCCCCGTGTCGTGGTCGCGGTAGGCGGGATCGCAGACCAGGCCGGTGGGCGCCGTGGTGGTGCGGTCGGCGGAGAGGAGGGAGCCCATCGCCCCATCCTCCGCCCGCCGGCCGCTGCCGGCCCCCCGTCTCAGCTGCGCCGCAGCCAGTTGGGGGCCCCGCTGAACCAGTCGCCCAGATCATCGCGGCGCGGATCGAACGTGCCGTCGGCGCCCACCTCGCCCAGGTCCATGGCGGCCAGGAAGCCATCGAGGCCGCCGCCGGGCTCGCCCTGTAGCTGGCGGCGGCGCGCCCTGCGCAGCCAGCTGCCGACCGTGGGATCCCGGTCGGCGAACTTCTGCACGTAGATGCGCTCCTGCAGGGAGACGGGGGCTGACTCGGCGATGCGCTCGATGATGTTCTGCAGCCGCAGGCGGGTTGGGGGTGTGAGCATCGGAGGCTCGAAACGGGTGGGCACGTGATAGCGATGCCCCTCCCTCCCGCCAGTGGCGATCGACACCTCCCGGGGATCCTGTCAGCGGTCGCACGCGGCATCACCGATGCCACGTCCCAACACCCGGGGCGATGCCTACGCTCCGGGGTCTGGAGAGCGCCCACCGCCATGGCGACCAGTCCCGCGCTGTTCCACCTCTCGATCCCCGCCAGCGACCTGGACGAAACCGAGCAGTGGTACGTGAACGGCCTCGGCTGCCGCGCCGGCCGCCGCAGCGACCGGGCCCTGATCCTCGACCTGGGCGGCCACCAGCTCGTGGCACAGGTGGAGGGCAACGGGATCCCTCCCCAGCGGGGGATCTATCCCCGCCACTTCGGCCTGGTATTCGCCGAGGAGGCCGACTGGTTGCACCTGGTGGAGCGGGTGCGCGGCAACGGCCTCCCCTTCGCCGTCGATCCCCGCTGCCGCTACGAGGGCGAGGAACTGGAACACCTCACCTTCTTCGTGGTGGATCCCTCCGGCAACTGGCTGGAGTTCAAGCACTACCGGCGGGCCGAGGCGATTCTCGGCTGCCATCACCTCACCGAGGTGGGCGACCGCGAGCTGCGCGACGCGCCCCTCTCCTCGGCCCCCTGAACCCGATGGATCCGGCATCTGCGGCCCCTGCAGCACCGCGACTGCGGGCACGCCTGCTGGAGTTCCTCAAGTTCCGCGTGCTCGCCGCCCAGGAGACCTTCTTCGACGATCTGCGCCTGCCCGAAGCCCAGGAGGTCCCCGCCGACTGGGCCGGGCTCGACATCGCCGCCTTCCGGGCCTGGCTCGCCCCCCTCTGGCCGGAGGCCCTGGCTCTGGCCGATGGAGACCTGCGCCGCTGCCTGGAGGACGCCCGTCGTCTCTATCTGCCCTGAACCGGCGTCCAGCGCATCACCCTTCAGCCCGTGAGCGGCAGCCAGCGGCAGGAGGCGATCAGCTCCTCGGGATCGAGGGCGGCCGCCCGGCGCACCTCGGCCTGCCGCCGTTGCACACCCGCGCGGCCTCCGGCAGGGGGCTGAAGCTCGCCCGCCAGCCGAAGCGCCGGGTGACCCGCTGGATCAGCAGCTTCGCCAGCACCAGCCG
This sequence comes from Cyanobium sp., assembly GCA_046080685.1. Classification (GTDB taxonomy): domain Bacteria; phylum Cyanobacteriota; class Cyanobacteriia; order PCC-6307; family Cyanobiaceae; genus Cyanobium. The sequence goes on from JBJTUJ010000054.1 coordinate 5,633, forward strand.
GTCGGCCGCCTCGACCGGGTCGGCGGGAGCGAGCGACAGCTCGAATTGGGCAGCGCCGTACTCGGGATGGAACTGCAGCCAGGGCAGCCCGGCGGCGTCGAGGGCATCCAGCAGGGCGGTGGCGTAGTCGAGACCCTCCACCAGGCGGTCGGCGCCGTAGGGGCCGCCGGCCAGGGCGGGGCAGGCCTGCCCCGTGGCGCCGGGATCGGCCACCAGCCACTCGATCTCGAAGCCGGCGGTCAGCGTCACCCCCTCGGCGGCGAGGGCATCGCGGCGGGCCCGGCAGAAGCTGCGCTGGTCGGCGGCGTAGAGGCTGCCATCGCGATGGCGCCGGTCACCGGGGGCCCAGAACCAGCCCTCCGCCGGCTCCAGCGCATGCAGGGCGGCGGCATCGGCCACCAGGCGCAGATCACGGACCAGTGCATCGATCACACGGTGAAAGACGCCGCCGACCGGGGCTACCGGGTGGTATGCCTGCACGACGCCTGCATGGCCGAGAGCCTGGAACGGCACGAGGCAGCCATGGCCTGCTTCCGCGGCTACGCCCAGCAGCTTCGGGTGGAGGAGATCACCTGGCGGGAGTGACGCCCCCGGTCTTGGAGCCGGCCGCCGTGCGGCGCAGCGCCCGCTCCACCACCGCCACGTCCTCGCAGTAGGGAAGCCGGCCCATCTCCTGGGGCGTTTCCACCGGCTTGCCGTGGCGGCGCTGCACCGCCTGCAGGCGCAGATTGATCGAGCACTGGGCCACCATCCAGGGCAGGAGCTTGCCCCGCTCGCGGGGCATCGGCCCGAGGGCCTCCGCTTCCCGCAACAGGGGGCCGAGTTCGTTGGCCCAGAGGGAGAGGGTCACCGGATCGTCCTGCACCCTCCCCCGGGTAAGGGCGGCCTGCTCCCAGGCCGAGCTCTCGTCGCGCCGCAGCAGCACCACGAGCAGGGCCGTGGCGGCCAGCAGCAGACCCGTGCCCACCAGCAGGCGGCGGCGGAGCCCGGCGGGGGAGAGCGGCACAGACGGCGGAACGACGGCGCAGGATGGCACCGTACCCGTCGCTCCCCGTGCTGCGCTTCGCCCTCGAACTGCTGCCCGCCCTCGGGCTGGGCCTGCTGCTCGGGCGGGCCTTCCCCTGGCTGCCGGCCCGGCTGGCCGGGCCCCTGATCCAGTGGGGGGTGCCGATCAGCCTGGCCGGCCTGCTGCTGCGAGCCGGCCTGCGCCCCGGCCTGCTGATCTCCGGCGCGATGGCGCTGGGCGGGTCCGTGCTTGGCCTGATGCTGCTGCGCAACCTGCCGGTGCTGGGGCGGGCCCTGCCCAGCGGCAGCCTGCAGCTGGGCAGCATCACCGGCAACACGGCCTACTGGGGCCTGCCGGTGGCGGTGGCCCTGCTGCCGGCGGCGGCGATCAGCCATGCGATCACCTACGACCTGGTGGGGACCCTGATCACCTGGACGATCGGCCCCCTGCTGGTGGAAGGCATCCCTGCCCACTGGGGCGCCCTGTTCGCCGCCCTTCGCACCAGCCCGGCGAGTCGCGGCCTCGTGGTGGCCCTGCTGGTGGAGATCACCCCCTGGAGCCAGGAGGTGGCGACCCTGCTGGAGTGGCCAGCCCGGATCGTGCTGCTCGTTGCCCTGGCGGTGGTGGGGATGCGGCTGGGGGTGATGCTGCGCCAGCCGAGCCCCCCGGCACCCTCGCGGGTGGGAGCGGCCCTGGCGATCAAGCTGGTGCTGTTCCCGGCCCTGATGCTGGCGGCCGCCCTGGCCCTCGCCCTGCCACCGCTGATGCGGGAGGCGGTGGTGCTGCAGGCGGCGGCGCCCACGGCGATCTCGGTGCTGCTGCTGGCGGAGGCCACGCCGGGCGCGGCGGATGCGGAGGGGGCCGCTGCCCTGGTGCTCGGCAGCACCCTGCTGGCCCTGGCCACGGTGCCGCTGTGGTGGGCGGTGCTGGCCGCTGTGGCCGGGCCGGGCTGAGCGGAGGAGTGGACGGGAGTCCACCCCGCCATCCCCGCTCCAGCCGCCTTGCATCCCTGCCACGCTGGGCGGCGATCCACCGGTCTCCCCGTGACCTTCGCCGCCCTGCGCCGTGAGCTGAAGACGATCTTCTGGCTGCCGCTGCTGGTGGTGGCGGTGCCCTGGGGCCAGGAACTGATCGACCAGGTGATGTTCAGCGGGCAGTGGAACCTGCCGATGGTGCCGGGCGGCTCATTCCTTGGGGTGCTCACCGCGCCGTTCAGCCATGGCGGCTTCGGCCATCTGATCAGCAACACCCTCTGGTTCGTGCCGCTGAGCTGGCTGGTGCTGGCCAAGAGCCGCCGCGACTATCTGGCCGTGTGGCTGGGGGTCTACGCCGCCGCCATCCCGGTGTGGCTGTTCTGGCCAGTGGGGAGCCATGGTCTCTCGGGCGTGATCTACGGCCTGCTCGGCTACCTGCTCCTGATCGGCTGGCTGGAGAAGCGGCCCCTATCGATGGCCCTCTCGCTGCTGTGCCTGCTGCTGTACGGCGGCATGGTGCCCACCCTGCTTCCCTTCCTCACGCCGCCGGGGGTGAGCTGGATCGGCCACGCTTCCGGCTTCGCGGGCGGAGTGCTGGCGGCGCTGGCGATCCACCGGGAGCGGCCCGCCAGGCTTCCCTAGGCTGGGCCGAGCGACAGATCCCGACAGGACGATGGGCCTCGCGATGGGTGGCTTCGGGCTGCTGGCCGCCCTGATCCAGCTGCAGGGTGATCCGCTGGCCGGCGGACGGCTCACCGGCAGCGTGCGCCTTCCCCTTGAACGGGCCAGCGGCGGCGACACCCCCGTTCTCACCTTCACCAGTCCCCGGGGATCGGTGCGGCTGCTGCTCGACACCGGCGCCACCTCCTCGATGCTCACGCCGGGAGCAGCTCAGCGCCTGGGCCTGGAGGCAAGGCCCCTGCCCCCCAAGGCCTTCGCCCTCTCGGGCGGCGGCAGCGGCTGTCAGCACCTGGAGCCGGCCCGCACCACCCTGCCCGATCTCTCCCTGCGGGGCGAAGGGGAGGGGGTGAGTCTCCGGGGGGCGGAAGCGCTGGTGATGCAGGTGGCCGCCCTGCCGGCGGGGGTGGACGGGGTGCTGGGGGCGCCGTCCCTGCGGCAACTGCCGATCCGAGTGGATCCGCCCTCAGGCCGGCTCAGTCTCGGGCGCACCGCCCTGGGGCCCAACCTCCGGCAGCGAACACCGCCCCGCCAGACGCTGCCCCTGGAATGGCGGCGGGGCGTGCCGGTGGTGCGCCTGGCGAGCGTGGGGGGGCCCGTGGAGGCCCTCGCCGACACCGGCGCCGAAGGGCTGTTCCTCAGTCCTGCGCTGGCGGCCCGCCTCCATCCCCTCGGAGCCCCGAAGCCCCTGCGGCTGGTGGGCTTCTGCGGCGAGCAGACCGTCAGGCGGCAAAGCTTCGCCGGCCTGGGCCTGCCAGGGGAGCAGCCGGACCCGGACGCGGCGCGGCCCGTGGAGGGCATCGTCACCGCCAACCCGATCTTTCAGGATCTGGGGGTGGAGGCGATCCTGGGACAGGAACTGCTGCGGCAGCGGGTGCAGCTGTGGCGGCTCGATGCGCCCGAGCCGCGACTGGAGCTGTGGTGACGGTTCCTGTGATCAGGCTTCAGGGATAGGCGTTGGGAACGAAGAACTGTTCGTTCATCGGTGGCCTGCGGTAATCGCCGCCACCCTTACGGGGGCGGAGCTTGATCGCCGGCGGCGTCATGTCCTCATAGGGCACCTTGCTGAGCAGGTGGCGGATGCAGTTGAGCCGGGCCCGCCGCTTGTCATCGGCCTGCACCGTGTACCAGGGAGCCTCGGGGATGTTGGTGTGGGCGAACATGTCGTCCTTGGCCCGGGAGAACTCCACCCAGCGATCACGGGATTCCAGGTCCATCGGACTGAGCTTCCAGCGCCGGGTGGGATCCTCGATCCGGGAATGGAAGCGGGCCTCCTGCTCCTCGTCGGACACCGAGAACCAGTACTTGATCAGGGTGATGCCGCTGCGCACCAGCATGCGCTCGAAGGCGGGGCAGGAGAGCAGGAACTCCTGCACCTCCTCCGGGGTGCAGAACTCCATCACCCGCTCCACTCCGGCGCGGTTGTACCAGCTGCGGTCGAAGACCACGATCTCCCCTGCCGAAGGAAAGTGGGGCACATAGCGCTGGAAGTACCACTGGGTCTTCTGCGTGTCGGACGGGGTGCCCAGGGCGACGACGGTGCAGCCCCGCGGGTTGAGGGGTTCGATGATCCGCTTGATCGTGCCGCCCTTACCCGCCGCATCACGCCCCTCGAAGACGACGATCAGCCGGTAGCCCACCGCCTTGATCCAGTACTGCATCTTCACCAGCTCCACCTGCAGGCGGGCCAGTTCCTTCTCGTAGAAGCCGCGATCGAGCTTGGGAGGGCGTCCCTCGGAGAGAACAGCGAAGTCGTCGAGGATCGGGGAGGGGCGGTAGAGGTCGGCCTCCCGGCTCTCCTTCTTGTCGTTCTTGTGACCGCCCTTGTCCTTGCCCATGACCAGGAGCCCACCAGATTCAGAGCTCCATGCAAACAGGCGCCAACAGAAATGCCACCGTCCTCACCGGACGGTGGCATTTCCGGAGCTGCCACCGATCCGGGGCGCTCGTGGTGCCGACGTGGTAAGTCCGCCGCCGGTTCACCGGTTGTAGCCGCATCCCAGGGTGGTCCGGGCAACGACCCAGCCGTCTCGCCAACAATCTCAACATCCGGCTCAACATCCGGCAAAAGCTCCCCATGGACGCTGGACCCGGGGGCTGGCCGCGCGCCGCGTCAGACGGCGCCGAGGCGACCGGGTGCCCACTGGGCGATCAACTGCTCGATCTGGGCCAGGCGGTAGCGACTGCGCTCATCGGGAAGCTGCTGGTACTCGGCACGCAGGGCCATCAAACGGGCCTCGAAGGCCTGGAGGACGGGATGGTTCTCGTTCACGCCATGGATGCGCTGAACCCGAATCTTAAGCGAATCCAAAGAGACCCGCCACGAGGAAAGCCGGCATCCCGCCCCGCGTCAGCGAACCGACGCAACTGAGCGGCCCTGCCGCGGGCG
>JBJTUJ010000055.1:0-7923 GCA_046080685.1 Cyanobium sp.
CAGGTCCAGCAGCTCCATGTTCCGCTTGGTGTACTTCTTCGCCACGCTCACCACCAGCCGCAGGTTCGCCGCCACCATCCGCTCCTTCGCCCGCCGGCCCGCCTGGATCCGCCGACGCAGCAGCGCCGGGGTCAGGCCGGCCTCAGCGGCGAGCAGCTCCTCGGAGGGGCTCTCGCCACCCGAGCGCAGGGTGAGCTCCTCACGCACCTCCTCGATCACCATGAGCTCCTGCACCTGGCGGCCCAGGGTGATCTCCTGCTCGTGGCTCAGGAGGGGAACCCGGCCGATGTCCCGCAGGTAGGAACGGAGCGAATCGCCGGTGCCGGCAAGGGCCGAAGCGGATGTCGCGACGGTGATCGAAGGCATCGTTCCGTGTTACGAAACTGATTTGTTTCGTAAATATACCACCCTTTCCCGGAACGGATCCGCTCTGGCGGCAGAATCCCGGGATCCCCCCTCCCAGCGCCACAGCGCCGCCGAATGGCCGCGGAACGCCTGCAGAAACTGATGGCCGCCGCCGGCTTCTGCTCCCGTCGCCGGGGCGAGGAACTGCTGCGCGAAGGGAGGGTGTATGTCAACGGCCGGGTGGCGGAGCTGGGGGATCGGGCCGATGCCGAGCGCGACGACATCCGCATCGATGGCCGTCCCCTGCGGGCCGCCCCCCTGCCCCTGACCCTGTTGCTGAACAAGCCGCCAGGGGTGCTGAGCACCTGCCACGATCCCCGCGGACGCCCCACCGTGATCGACCTGCTGCCCCCCGAGCTGCAGCGGGGTCAGGGCCTGCATCCGGTGGGCCGGCTGGATGCCGACAGCCGCGGCGCCCTGCTGCTCAGCAACGCCGGCAGCCTCACGCTGCAGCTCACCCACCCCCGCTACGGCCATCGCAAGACCTACCGGGTGTGGGTGAAGGGCCAGCCCGCCCCGGAGGTGCTGCAGCGCTGGCGCCGTGGCGTGCCCCTCGACGGCGTCGCCTGCAGGCCGGTGCAACTCAGCCTGCTCGAGCAGCGCCCCGATGCCACCCGTCTGGAGCTTGTGCTGCGGGAGGGTCGCAACCGGCAGATCCGGCGTACGGCGGAGCTGCTCGGTCATCCGGTGCTCGATCTGGAGCGGATCGCCATCGGGCCGCTGGAGCTTGGCGCGCTGCCGGAGGGGCACTGGCGCCGGCTCGAGCCGCAAGAATGGCAGGCCCTTCTGGCCTCGTCCCCCTGAGCCTCCCGCCCTCCCCTCCGGCCCTGCGGCAGCTCCTTGGGAGCCTGCGCGGGCGTTTCGGCCACCGGGTGCCCGCTGCTGGCGGAGTGAACGTGCTCCCTGCGCAGGATCCGCTGCAGGCGGCGGGGCGCCTCCTGCGGGAGGCGCGCGAGGCCCGGGGGCTGGGTCTGCGGGACCTGGCCCGCGAAACCCGCATCAGCACCACCGTGCTTGAGGCCCTGGAGAAGGGCTGGCGCGACCGTCTGCCGGAAGGCGCCTATCTGCGCACCATGCTCCCCCTGCTGGAGCATGACCTGCAGCTGCCTGCCGGCAGCCTCGCTGGGGCGCTGCCGCCCGGGGGCGTGCGCACGCCAGGTCCACGGCGGGGCGGGCCGCTCCAGCGGTTCAACCCCGCCAGCATCGATGCGCTCGGGACCTGGCAGGGCAGCCTGCTCTACGCAGGCCTCACCCTCGCCCTGATCCATGTCCTCAACCTGCAGCAGCAGCGCCTGGCGGCCGCGGGTCTGCTGAGCAGCCGCCCGATCCCGCCCCTGCCGGCCAACACGCCGGAGGCGAAGGAGACGGAAGCGGACGTGCTGCGAGCGTTCCCCGAACTGAGGCCACTGCAGCAGGCAGACGCCGGCCAGGCCCTGGCCCGCCTGCGCCGCGAGGGGGATGGGGGGGTCGTGCGGCCCGACCTCTCCCTCGGCACGCTGGAGCTCACCCTGGACCGTCCCACTCGGGTGCGGCTTGTGGGCGGCACGGGAGCGCCCACCGTGCTGGAAAACCTGGAAGGGCGGCTCAGCCTGCCAGTTCTGCCGCCCTTCCGGCTGTCGCTGGAGCCGGCCCCTCCGCCGGGCAGCGCCGCCATCCGCTGGCGGGGCGCACCGCTCGCAGCCAGCCGCGACGGCAACTGGCGCTACCCCCCGGACGCTCCGGTGGCCCCACGGCCGAAGCGGGAGGCCATCGCCCCGTAGCCCAGGAGGGGCCCGGAGAGGGACTCCACAGGGCGATCGAGCCGCCAGCGCCAGTTGCCTTCGATGGTGCCGGGCGTGTTGAAGCGGCCCTCATCCCCCAGTTCCAGCAGGTCCTGGAGCGGCACCACCGCCAGTTCTGCCGAGGAGGCCAGGGCCAGTTCCAGCAGCTGCCAGGCCGGCGCATGCATCTCCGCGCCCACCGCCTGCGCCACCCGATGGCGGGCCCCATCGTCGAGGGAGTGCCACCAGCCCTGGCTGGTGGCGTTGTCGTGGGTGCCGGTGTAGACCACCCAGCGGCTGCCGCTGTAGTTCGCAGGCAGGTAGGGGTTGTCGTTGTTGCCGTCGAAGGCGAACTGCAGGATCTTCATGCCCGGCAGGGCGAAGCGATCGCGCAGGGCCTCCACCGGCGGCGTGATCACGCCGAGGTCCTCGGCGATCAGGGGGAGGCGCCCATCGGCAAGCAGCAGGCCATGCCGGCGGCAGCGGCGCCTGAGCAGGGCCAGCAGGGTGCCCCCGGGCGAGGGCTTCCAGACCCCGTTCTCAGCGGTGGCGTCGCCACCGGGTACGGCCCAGTAGGCCTCCAGGGCGCGGAAGTGGTCGAGGCGCAGCAGATCGAACAGCTCCAGTTGGCGCTCCAGCCGGTCGAGCCACCAGCGGAAGGCCCCCAGCCAGTGGCGCGACCAGCGGTACACCGGCGTGCCCCAGAGCTGGCCGGTGGCGGAGAAGTAATCGGGGGGGACACCGCTCTGCAGCTCCAGGCTGCCGTCAAGGCGCAGGGAGAAAAGGCCGCGATGGCTCCAGACATCGGCGCTGTCGTGGGCGACATAGAAGGGCAGATCCCCCACCAGACGCACGCCGCAGCGATGGGCCAGGCCCCGGAGCCGGTCCCACTGCACCTGGAGCTGCCACTGCAGCAGGGCCTGCTCCAGCAGGGCCGGGGCCTGGCTGTTCGCCAGTGCCCGCAGAGCCCTGGGCTGGCGCTGGGCCAGCGCGCCCGGCCACTCCCACCAGGGCCTGCCGTCCTGGAGGCGCCGCAGCACCATGAAGCGGCAGTGATCCACGAGCCAGCCGCGCTGGCGCTGACTCCAGCTCTCGAAGGCCTGGCGCCGCTCCGCCGGCTGGGCGGCCCAGCGCTGGCGCAGCGCCACTCCCACGGCGGCGGCCCGGCGGCTGGCGGCCGCCGGATCCAGCCGGCCTGGATCTCCCTCCGGCAGCAGGGCCTGGCGATCGCCTGGCAGCAGCAGGCCGTCGGCGATCAGATCGTCGACGTCGATCAACCAGGCATTGAGGGCGGAGCCGCTCGGGGAGCTGTAGGGGGAGCCGGTGCCATCGGTGGGAGCCAGGGGCAGCAGCTGCCACACGCCCACTCCCTCGCGGGCGAGCAGCGCGATCCAGTCGCGGGCGGCAGCCCCGAGGGTGCCGCAGGGGGCAGGCCCGGGCAGGGCGGTGGGGTGCAGCAGCACGCCGCAGGCGCGGGTCACGAAGGGATCCTCACGTGGAGGGGAGCCGGTAGCGGCTCACGATGCGACGGGCGAAGGCTGGGATGTGGCGCTCGGCGATCCGGGGGTGGTGGCGGCGCAGCCAAAGCGCGTTGCGGGTGAGGTGGGAATCGATCGAGAATCGGCCGTACTCCAGGCCGGCTGGGCCGAAGCGCTGGACCACCCAGCCCACCGCCTCCGCCAGCCACATCGGCAGCTTCAGGGCCTTGTCGTAGGCGTCGATCCCCTGCTGCACGGCCTGGCGTCGGTCGCCGCGGCTGGTCACCGGCGCCTGATCGAGTTCCTCCTCCACCAGATCGAGCAACCGCTGGCCGCGCGGGTTGCGCACCGTGATCCACTGCCGGCCGAAGGTGGCGCCCATGTAGCCCACCACCAGATCGGCGCCGGCGTTGGTGTAGTCAAAGCAGCTCAGGCAGCTCGGGGCGAAGACGTCCTTCAGCTTGGGCGTGTCGAGCCCGAAGAAGGGAACGGTCTCCTCGCTGCCGTCCTGGTGGCGGAAGTGGATGCGGAAGTCCTGCATGAACTCGTAGTGCACCACCGTGGCCGGGGAGCGGCTGGCGCTGTCCAGGAAGGTCTGCAGACCCTGGCGGCTCACGTTGTCGACGCAGGGCAGACCGAGCACGTAGAGCGCATCGAGGGGCAGGGTGTCCTGCACGGACCGCAGGGCCTGGATCTGGCAGCCCACCCCGATCGCCAGCAGGCGCCGGATGCCACTGCCCGGCAGCTGCTCCAGCACCGCCAGGTTGGGGGAGAGGGTGGGCTTGTTCACCCGCGCCGCCAGCACCTGCTCGGGAGTTCGGGCGAGGATGGGCTCCGGTGTGAAGCGGTCGCCCGGGCTCTGCCCCACGCACAGCACCGCATCCACCAGACCGTTCTCCAGGGCCTGCACGCCGATCCGCGACACGATCCCGGTCCACTGGGCCCCGGGGATCGGCTCCTTCAGCCGGGCCGTGAACATCCGCTGGTGCACCCCGAAGTAGAGCTCGTTCTCGTTGTCGAGATCGCGGCTGCGGCCATGGGCCGCCGTTTCCATCGCTTCGAAGCGCTGCTCGAGAAAGGCGCAGGCCCGGCGCACATAGGCCACCCACCGGCTGTCGCAGAGGCCGCAGTCGCTGCAGAGATCCTTCGCCGGCCGCACGGTGCCGCGGGCCATGGGCCGGGCGCGCTCGTGGGGGGCGAGGGAGGTGGCGGAAGGATTGGGTGGGGTGGTGGTCATGGTCGGCGGCACGGTCACCACGCAGGGTCAAGCTATCGGTCGCCGTTCCCCGCCGTCGGCCGGCGCGGGCGGATCCGCACGGGGCCGGCTCGGGCCTGGGAGCAAAGTGGGGGGATATCAGCTCGCCCGCCGGCGCCGATGCCCTCCCGCTGGGATCCCCGACACCCCATGCCCCGCAAGCGTTCAAAGGAAGAGCCGAGGGCGGGCGAGGGCAGGAGGCCGCGCCTGCAGCTGCCTTCCCCTCGGGATCCTCGCTTCCGGCGCGACCTGGGCCTGCTGGCGGTGGCCATCGGCGGCGCCCTGGCCGGTGGCACCCTGTTCGGACTGATCTGGCCGAAGCCCGACCGCTCCCTGGCCACCCAGCTGGAGGTGACGCCTTCCTCTCTGGCCGAGAAGCCCGGCCGGCCGGTCACGGTGCTGGTGATCGGCAGCGACGCCGACGTGCTGGGCGCCACCGACAACGGCGCCGCACCGCGGGGCCCCGCCCAGTCCGACACCCTGCTGCTGGTGCGGGTCAACCCGAAGGGCCCGCTGCAGGTGCTTCAGCTGCCGGTGGAACTGGCGGTGAACCTGCCGGGCAGCCCTCAGCCGGTGGGCCTGGGGGATCTCTACAAACGCGGCGGCCCCATGCTCACCGCCGACGTGGTACGCGAACTTGTGGGGCTGGAGCCGGGCCGCCCCGACCGCTACCTGGTGCTGCCCCGGGCGGCCCTGCGCAGCCTGGTGAGCGAGGTGGGGGGCCTGGAGGTGAGCCCGCCCACCACCATGAAGTACGAGGACAGGAGCCGCAACTACAAGATCGACCTGCAGAGCGGTCTGCAGCGGCTGGATGGCCGCCAGGTGGAGCAGATGGTGCGCTACCGCGACAAGTGGCTGGGGGAACAGAGCCGGCGCACCAACCAGAAGCTGGTGCTCACCAGCCTCCGGGAGCGGCTGGGACAGCCCGAGGTGCTGGCCCAGCTGCCGGGCCTGCTGGCCGGGCTCCAGGGAAAGGTGGAGACCAATCTCACCGCCCGCGAAACCCTCAGCCTGCTGGCGGCGGGGCTCGACGACAATCGCCCGATCCAGTTCTCGGTGTTGCCGCTGGCTCTGCAGAAGAAGGAGCACAGCGGCCTGCGTCAACTGGCGGCGGAGGCCAACGGCCCGCTCTGGAAAGCGCCCTGATCGGGGTTGGTCGACAGGGGCACCGGATCGAGGGCCAGCAGCCGGCGGCCCAGCAGCAGCTGCAGCTCACCGTCGTCGAGCTCCGCGAAGCACCCGAGCCAGGGCAGTCCGTCGGCACGGCGTGCCTCCGGACTCCAGGGGCCGTCCCACTGGAGCAGGCCCACCAGCGGCACGCCCCACTGGCGCAGCAGGGCGGCGCCCGCCGCCGGCAGACCACTGGCCAGCTGATCGGCGGGCACCAGCAGCAGCACGGGCTGGCACCAGGCTCCCAGCGCTTCGGCCCAGCTGCCACCTGCCTCGAGGGGGAGGCCGGGATCGCAGGGCAGGGCGGCGAGGCAGCCGGAACCGCCGGAGCGCAGCCGGGCCAGGGCCTGGTGTGGAGGCTCGTTGACGGGCAGCGCCGCCAGCTCCAGCCCGAGCCGCCGAACCAGCTCCGGTGCTGCCTCGGCCGGCAGGTCGGGGCCACCCACGGGTCTGAGGGCCGCCAGCACCAGCGGGAAAGGAAGCGTCATCCTTCTTCAACTGTGAGGGACCACCCCGCTTCTACCATCGGGACACCGCCGGACCGCTCACGCTGCCCGTGACCAGTTTCTCGACCGCCGAACGGGTGGAACCGAGCGGGGAAGCCCCCCAAACCTCCAACGATGCCCGCCGGCTGCGGCTGTTCAGTGGCACGTCGAACCCGGAGCTGGCCCGGGAGATCGGCGCTTATCTGGGGGTGCCCGACGGTCCGCGGGTGATCAAGCGCTTCGCCGACGGCGAGCTCTACATCCAGATCCAGGAATCGATCCGCGGCTGCGACGTGTTCCTGATCCAGCCCACCTGCGCCCCGGTCAACGACCACCTGATGGAGCTGCTGATCATGGTGGATGCCTGCCGGCGGGCCTCCGCCCGGCAGATCACCGCCGTGATCCCCTACTACGGTTACGCCCGGGCCGATCGCAAGACGGCGGGCCGGGAATCGATCACCGCCAAGCTGGTGGCCAACCTGCTGGTGAAATCCGGGGTGGAGCGGGTGCTGGCGATGGACCTGCACTCCTCCCAGATCCAGGGCTACTTCGACATCCCCTGCGACCACATCTACGGCTCCCCCGTGCTGGTCGACTATCTGCGCACTCGTCAGCTGGGCGAGGTGGTGGTGGTGTCGCCGGATGTGGGCGGTGTGGCTCGGGCGCGCGCCTTCGCCAAGCAAATGAAAGATGCGCCCCTGGCGATCATCGACCAGCGGCGCTCCGGCCACAACGTGGCGGAAAGCCTCACCGTGATCGGGGATGTGGCCGGCAAGACGGCGATCCTGATCGACGACATGATCGACACCGGCGGCACGATCTGCGCCGGGGCCCGGCTGCTGCGGGAGCGCGGCGCCACCCGCGTGCTGGCCTGCTCCACCCACGCCGTGTTCTCGCCGCCCGCGGTGGAGCGCCTCTCGACGCCAGGGCTGTTCGAGGAGGTGATCGTGACGAACTCGATCCCCCTGAGCGAGGAGCGCCGCTTCCCGCAGCTGCAGGTGCTGTCGGTGGCGAACATGCTCGGCGAAGCGATCTGGCGCATCCACGAGGAGAGCTCCGTGAGCTCGATGTTCCGCTGAGCTTCCCCCTGCGCACGCACCTGCAGCGCGCCCTGCCGGCGCTGGCCACCGTGCTGCTCACCGGCCTGCTGCAGGCCATCGGCGCCCTGGAGGCCCGTTCAGCACCGCGACGGCTGGGGGTGTGGCTCACCAACAGTCCCAGCCCGCTCTACTACGACGCCGCCCGCATCGATCGGGCCGTGGCGGAGCTGGCGGCGGCGGGCTTCAACACGCTCTACCCGAATGTGTGGAGCCGCGGCACCACCTTCCACCGCAGCCGCTGGGCACCGATCGAGCCAGCCCTGGCCGAGA
>JBJTUJ010000056.1:0-5655 GCA_046080685.1 Cyanobium sp.
CGGCAGAGAGCCAGGCGTGAACCCCGGGAGGGCTCCTCGGCCTTCAGCACCGGCACCTGGTCGTAGAAGCGGTTGAACACCTGGCTGAGTTCGAACAGATAGCTGCAGAGGCGATTGGGCAGCAGGTCGGTCTCCACCTCGGCCACCACCGCGTCGAACTTCAGCAGTTCACGCACCAGGGCCCATTCCTGGGGCTCGCTGAAGCGCAGCGGATCGGGGAAGCCGCCCGGACCATCGCCCAAGACTCCTTGGGTTGCGGCACCATCCACCACAGCGGCGCCGCCCAGTTCCCCGCCCTTGCGGGCGATGCCGGCGATGCGCACCACCGCGTACAGCAGATAGGGGGCGGTGTTCCCCTGCAGCGCCAGCATGCGGTCGAAGCTGAACTGGTAATTGGTGATCCGGTTCTGGCTGAGGTCGGCGTACTTCACCGCCGCCAGGCCCACGGTGGTGGCCACCTGCTGGATGAAGGCCTCGTCTTCCGTGCGCTCCTCCTCCGCCAGACGGCGGCGCAGGTCGGCCTCGCAGCGCTCCACCGCCTCGTCGAGCAGATCCCTGAGCCGCACCGTGTCGCCGGCGCGGGTCTTGAGCTTCTTGCCGTCCTCGCCCTGCACCAGCCCGAAGGGCACGTGCTCGAGGCTCGCCCCGGCGGGGAGCCAGCCGGCCCGGCGGGCCACCTGGAACACCCCGGCGAAATGGTTGGCTTGGCCGGCGTCGGTGACGTAGATCACCCGCCGGGCGCCGTCGCCGCCGGGGGCCGCCGCCAGCCGGTAGCGGATCGCCGCCAGGTCGGTGGTGGCGTAGTTGAAACCGCCATCGCTCTTCTGCACGATCACCGGCAGGGGAGCCCCCTCCTTGCCGCTCATTCCCTCCAGGAACACGCACTTCGCCCCCTGATCCACCACCAGCAGACCGGTGGCCTCCAGGTCGGCCACCACCGCCTCCAGGTAGGGGTTGTAGAACGATTCACCCCGCTGGCTGAGGCGGATGGCGAGCCTGTCATAGAGCTTCTGGAATTCGCGGCGCGACTGGTCGCACAGCAGCCGCCAGGCCTTCAGCGACTGGGGGTCACCGCCCTGCAGCTTCACCACCTCCTCGCGCGAGGCGCTCTGGAAGGCCTCGTCGTCGTCGAAGCGCTGCTTCGCCTCGCGGTAGAAGGCCACCAGATCGCCGAGATCCACCGCATCCGCCGTGGTGAGGGCCTCGGGCGCCACCTGCTTGAGGTGGGTGATCAGCATGCCGAACTGGGTGCCCCAGTCGCCCACGTGGTTGAGGCGCAGCACCGGGTGGCCGCGAAACTCCAGCACCCGCGCCAGGGCATCGCCGATGATCGTGGAGCGCAGATGGCCCACGTGCATCTCCTTGGCGATGTTGGGGCTGGAGAAGTCCACGATCACAGGAGCCACAGCGCCCACGGCCCCGCCCTCGGCGGCGCCCTCGGCGGCGCCGCCCTCCCCGGCCACCGTCGGCACCCCCAGGCGCGGGTCCCCCAGACGTGAGCGCACCTCCGCCGCCAAACGCTCCGGGCGGATCGTGAGGTTGATGAAGCCCGGGCCGGCGATCCTGGGCGGTTCGCACAGGGCCTCGAACGCGTCATCCCCCGTCAACTGAGCCGTGATCGCCTCAGCGATCGCGCGCGGCGCCAGTTTCAGCGGCTTGGCGAGGGGCAGGGCGCCGTTGGCCTGGAAGTCGCCGAACTCGGGCCGCGAGGCCGGCACCAGCTGGGGATCGAGCGCCGCCCCCGCCTGACGGGCCTGCTCGGCGGCCTCAGGGAAGGCCCGGTCCATCGCCGCGCACAGCCGGTCTTCGAGGGTCTGGGCGAGGCGGAGCATGGGCGGCAGGGGAGGGCAGCGAGGAGCCCGGCGCGACGGACACTCCTCCGATCATCCCCCTTCGAGCCGGCGGCGCCCGCGACCGTCAGGATGGGCAGCCGGCGGCGGGAAGGCGATGGAGTTCGACGGGGTCGTGATTTCGGCCGCCTGGGCGAGCAGGCGCTGGCGATGTTCCACCTCGAGGAGGAGCTGCCCCGCTGGCAGGGCGCCAGGGTGCTCGACTGTCCCGGTGGACCCGGCTCCCTTGCGGCCCGGCTGCGGCCCTGCGGCATCGACGTGACCGCCGTCGATCCGCTCTATGCCCTTGGGGACGAGGCGCTCGAGCGCGACGCCCGGCACCATCCCTACGCCGAAGCCCTGCTGGCTGATCTGCCGTCCGCGTGGCGAGGGGGCTTCTTCGCCAGCAGCTACGACCAGAGCCACCAGGGGCTCACCCATGGTCTGACCCTGCAGCGCCGCGACAGCCCCCTCAGCCCGCGAGCCCCAGCTCCCGCTCCATGCCGGCCACCACCACATCAGCCACCAGCTGGATGCGGTAGCGGCAGTGCTGGGTGGCGCTCACATCGAAGCGGCCGTGCTCCCAGTACTTGTTGCTGCCGGCGCCGCCGCCGCAGAGGCCGAAGTACTCGCAGCTGCGGCGGCACAGCTCGACCCCGGCGGCGATCTCACCATGCACCCGCTGGAACTTCTCCGTGGCGGCCAGTTGCTCGAGGCTGTGGCTCAGCACGTTGCCGAAGCTGAAGTCGCCGAACTCCGCGGTCGACACCGACAGCAGCTCCGGATCGAAGGTGGAGACGTTGCCCTGCACGTCAACGTTGACGATCGCGAAGGGCCGGTTCATGTCGGTGAAGCTGAGCCGATCGCCGCTGCAGGCGAGGCTGGTGACGCCATCGAACTCGCGGATCCGCAGGCCCTCCGGATCGGCCTGGCAGCGCTCCCAGAACACCGCCAGGAAGGCGTGGTAGCGCGCCTCCAGCGCCAGCCGCTCCCCCCCGTCGGCCTCGAGGCTGGAGCGGGCGTTGCTGCCCTCGGTCTCCTCCATGTTGAAGCCCACATCGCGGATGCCGTGCTCCAGGAAGAAGTCGGCCATGGCGGCGGCGTGATCAAGGGCCTCCGCCGTGAGCACGCAGATCACCTGGAAGGGAACGCCCCGCCGCTGCAGCCAGCCGATGCCGCGCATCACCGCGGTGTGGGTGGGCAGCCCGGTGCGGGTGACCCGGTGGGCGTCATGCAGGAACGCTGGACCATCCATGCTCACGCCCACGTGCATGCCGTTGCGCTCGAAGCAGTCGCACCAGGCCGCGTCGATGGTGGTGGCGTTCGTCTGCAGCGACTGCAGGATCGTGTGCGGCGGCAGGCCGCGCCGCTCGAGCAGGCGGCGGATCCGGTCGGTGGCCTCGTCGTAGAAGGCGATCGGCATCGTGAGCGGCTCGCCCGCATGCCACAGCAGGGTGAACTCCCCTTCGAACCAGGGGCTCTCCAGCACCCGCTCCACCGCCGCCTCCAGCACCTCGAAGGACAGACGGCGGCGATCGCCCCGATCCGGCAGGTAGCAGTAGTCGCAGTCGAGGTTGCAGAAGGGGGTGGGCTGGATCACCAGCAGCCGCACCGGCCCCGCCTGCAGGGTGTGCAGGTCGTTCAACGCCGCTGCGCTCACCAGGAGTTGCGGAAGCCGCCGTTGCGCCAGGCCCCACCACCACCATTGCGCCAGGCGGCGCCCCCACCACCGTTGCGCCAGGCCCCGCCGTTGCGGAAACCGCCGTTGTAGAAGCCGCCGTTACGGAAGCCCCCGTTGTAGAAGCCGCCGTTACGGAAGCCCCCGTTGTAGAAGCCGCCGTTGCGGAAGCCGCCATTCCCCCAGCCCACGCCGGGCCCGTTCACGAACGTGTAGGCCAGCTTCTGGTCGGCGGGCGGCGGCGGCTCCTCGGCGGCCGCCGCCTGCTGGTCCTGCACGGCGGCCTGGATGCGCAGCAGCCGCTGCTCCAGCCCCTGCGACTGGGCACTGGCTCCCTGGGTCGTGAGCAGGGCCATGGCGGCGGCCCCCTCTGGCGGCAGGGCCAGCAGCAGCAGCAGACCGAGCAGGGAAGGATGGGACTGGAAGGCCATCGGTGGGTCCGGGAGCGGAGGGGTGAGGGAAGAGGAACAGACGAGGGAGCGCAGGGCAGGGCGTCAGCGGGCCGGTGCCGGCGGCACCGGCCTCAGGGCCTCCACGGTGGTGAGCACCGTCTGGAACACCTCCCGGATCTTCTCGGGCGGCAGTTCGCGCATGCCGCCGGGGCCGACCCAGCCGTGCACGGCGGCCAGGGTGCGCGGATCACCGTCGATGTAGGCCTGCATCCAGCGGGCGATCGCCAGGTTCACCAGATTGCGGAACTGGGAGTCGTTCTCCGGCACCATGCACGAAACGGCGTAAGTCTCGAAGGGCTCCTCCGGGGTGAGAGCGAGGCCGGTGAGGCCGCGGGTCTTCGCCAGGCCCGCCAGCAGGGTGCTGTCGGCGATCACGCCATCGACCCGGCCGGCCTGGAGGGCATCCAGGGCCGCCCCCAGGTCGGGAACGTCCACCGCCCGGGCCTGCGGCTGGATGCCGCCCAGTTCGGTGGCGGCCAGGGAGTCCTTCACCACGGCGATGCGACGCCCCTGCAGCGACTCCGGTGTGCCGTCGAGCCGGCCGGCTGGGGCCATCACCCGCAGGCCGGAGACGGCGATCGGCAGCGAGAAGTCCACCACCCCATCCGCCGCCCAGGTGAACGGCACTCCGCAGACCAGATTGAGCGACCCCTTGGCCACGCCCTGCACCAGGCCGCGGGGGTCGTCGGTGGGATCGACCCGCAGCTTCACCGGCCGGCCCACCGCCGCCGAGATCTCGGCGGCGATGACGCGGCCCACGGCCACCCCGTACCCCGTCCATTCGCCGGAGGCATCGCGGAACACCAGGGGCGGCTGGCCGGCGGTGGCGCCCATCACCAGCTCTCCCGTGCGGGCCGCCCGCTCCACCACTCCCTCGGCATGGGCGGGCAGGGTGACCGTGGCCACGCCCAGCAGCACGGCCAGGGGGGACAGGCGACGAAGCAGGGGACGAAGCAGGGGACGAAGCAGGGAACGCGCGGTACGGGGGGAGCGCGGCACAGGCGGAAGCGGCAAAGGCCGTCGTCAATCTGGCCAGGGAGCCGGCATGGGGCCACAGTGCCGGCGGGCGCTGCGGTGTTTCTTCACGCGGGCCGGGTCCCTCAGGCCAGAACCGGCTCGAAGCGCATCGAGAGGTCGAGCCAGGCGCTGCGGGTCACGGGCGCGCTGGTGGAGATCAGGTCGATGCCGGTGGCGGCATAGGAGCGCAGGGCCTCCGGCCGCACACCGGAGGCCTCCAGCACCACCGGCGCCCCGCGCAGGGCGGCCTGGGCGCGCAACCGCGGCACCAGGGCCGCCAGGGCCTCGGGACTGAACTCATCGAGCAGAACGCCGTCGGCGCCCGCCCGTAAGGCAGCCTCCGCTTCGCCGGCCGTCTCGGCCTCCACGATCAGCCGGCAGGGCCAGGGAGCCTGTGCCCGCACCGCCGCCACGGCGGGACCCACGCCGCCGGCCCAGGCCAGGTGGTTCTCCTTCAGCATGGCGGCATCGTCGAGGCCCAGCCGGTGGTTGCGGCCGCCGCCGCAGCGGACGGCGTACTTCTCCAGCAACCTCAGCCCCGGCGTGGTCTTGCGGGTGTCGGCCAGGGCCACGCCGCTGCCGGCCAGTTCCGCCACCAGGGCAGCGGTGGCGGTGGCGATCCCCGAGAGCCGCATCGCCAGGTTGAGGGCGGTGCGCTCCCCCGCCACCAGCGCCGCGG
>JBJTUJ010000057.1:0-5671 GCA_046080685.1 Cyanobium sp.
GCGAGTTCGTGCGCGGCATCGACCGGGAGCATGGCGAACGCCAGGCCGCCGCCAATTTCTGGAACCACCAGCGCCGGCTGGCCCCCTGCTGGGACGACGGCAGCACCGGCCTGCCGCCCCTGGATGCGGCGATCGAGCGGACGAACCGCCTGGGCTACACCCATCACATCGAGCGACTGATGGTGATCAGCAACCTGATGCTGCTGTGCGAGATCCACCCGCACGAGGTGCACCGCTGGTTCATGGAGCGGTATCTGGATTCGTACGAATGGGTGATGGGTCCGAATGTGTACGGCATGGGCCAGATGAGCGATGGCGGCATCTTCGCCACCAAGCCCTACATCGGCGGCTCCAACTACATCCTCAAGATGGGCGATTACAAGCGCGGGCCCTGGTGCGAGATCTGGGACGGCCTCTACTGGCGCTTCATCGACCGCCACCGCGGGTTCTTTGCGGCCAATCCCCGCCTCTCGATGATGGTAAAGCTGCTTGAGCGGATGGATCCAGCCCGGCGTGAGGCCCTCTCGGCCGCGGCGGAAGGGTTCCTCAAGAACGCCACGACGGGGCGAGCCGGCTCAGGGCTGGGGACGGGAGCTGCCTGAGATGCCGGCCTGGGGCTCCGGCAGTTCCGCCGCCAGGAGGTCTTCGGCCAGGATCAGGAGCGAGATGCCCATCAGGGCGAAGGCCATGCCCCGCTGCCCTTCACCGGCGAGCTCGATGGCACGGGAGGCCTGGAGGTGCTGGGGCCAGCTCAGACGCATGTCCCGGGCTCATCGAGAAGGAAGGCTTATCCTTACAACCAGTAATACTGATGGCTGGCGCTTCGTTCACAACCCGAAACACTGACAACCCTGGGGTCCGGTAGCCCCTGGCACGTCCGCCCCCCGGTCCGCCGGTACGTTGCCTCCACTCTCCTCGCCACCGCCGCCGGCGGCCCGTGCGCCATCGGCACCGAAGTCCTGAGCGGCGAGGATGGGCGCCTGATGGCCCCAGCCCGCCCAACCCCGTGCCGCTCCCCGCTCTGCCTCGCTGGCTGGCTGTCACGGAAGTCGACGGACAGCGCTGCGCGGGGCTGGTGATCCTGGCGGGCGTGGTGCTCGGGGCAGGACTGGTGCAGCTGTTGACCAGCGTGGGGGGGCAGACCAGCCGCTTCAGCCTGGAGCTTCTGGCGCTGGTGGTGCTGCAGCTGGCCGGTCCGCTGCTGGTGAGCCTGCTGGCGATCCTCCGTCTCAACCCCCACTGGCAGGAACGCAGCCTGGTGGAGGGCCGCGGGGCCTGGCGCAGCGTGGTGCTGCCGGCTGTCCCCCTGGGGGCCCTGCTGATGCTGATGTTCCTGGCCTCGGCCATGGGGGCCGGGGTGCTGGCCACGCCGCGCGCCGACCTCACCGGAGAGTTCCGCGAACTGCTGGCGAGCCTGAGGAGCAGCGACGTGCTGCGCACCGTGCTCCGCACCAGCGTGTTCCTGGGGGCGGCCTCGGCCTGGAGCCTCCGCCTGCACCGCATCGGCCTGCGCCAGCAGCGGGATGCGGTGGTGATCCAGAACGACTCCCTGCTTCAGTCGGTGACCCTGGTGCTGGTGCTGAAGCTGTTCTGGATCATCGCGATCGATCCCATCCGGCTGGGCCTGCCGACGTGAGGGAGGAGCCCGGCACGCCACGGTCCACCGGCGCGGACAGCCGCCCCTCGGCCCTGTTCCTGATCTCCGGGGTGCTGCTGGCGATCGCCTTGCTGGTGGGCCTGGCGCGTGAGCAGAACTGGGGCCAGAAGCTGTTCGCCCTCAAGGTCCGCACCAGCGATGCCGAGGGGCTGCGGCCGGGCATGGAGGTGCGCATCGCCGGACTGCCGGTGGGCAAGGTGAAAGATCTCCAGCTGGGCGACGACGCCAAGGTGGAGATCGAGCTGGAGGTGCAGGAGCGCTACCGCCACCTAGTGGGGCCCCGCAGCCGCGCATACCAGGGCCAGGACGGCTTCGTGGGCGATCACTTCGTGGTCATCACCCCTGATACGGAGCGCGACATGCCCGTGCGCCGAACGCCGGTGGATCTGCCCTATGAGCCCTCGCCCAACCTCCGCAACCTGCTGAAGGGCATCGAGACGACGCGGGGCACCCTGCAGCGCACCCTCGATCACACCAACGTGCTGGCGGCCCGCGACGTGCCCCGCACCCTGGCGGAGATGAGGCAGTCGCTGCAGACGCTCTCACGGTTGTCGGGCCGGGTGCAGAAGGAAACCGAAGCCACCGCACCCGAGATCCGCCGCACCCTGCGCCAGGTGGATCAGACCGCCGCCACGGCCCGCCGCACGGCGGACACCGCAACCAGCACCGCGATCAGCGCCCGGCGGGCCGCTGATGAGGCCAGCCAGACCCTCGGCAGCAGCCGCCCCCTGCTGCTGCGCATCCTGCGCGATGTGCAGGCGGTCACCGGCGTTGCCAAGGGATTGCTGCACTCGCTGCTGGGCAGTGAAGCCCTCAGCGGGCCCGACGGCAAAGCCCCCAGGCCCGAAGCGCCGGGCGATGCCCCACCTGCCCTACCCGAGCGTCCATGAGGAGGGGGGCGGGTGGAAGGTCGGGCTTGCCCGAGAGGAGAAACTGACGCCAGTTCTTCGAGGGTGCCGCCCTCGCCCGGCGCGCCTTCAGCCCTTCCCGGCATCGAGAAGCCGCTCGATCTGATCGAGGGCCTCATCGAGCGGGGCAATCGCCTCGGCCATGGCGGCGTCACCCACTTCGGAACTGGGCCACTGGCGGTCCACCTGGCGCTGCAGCTGGCGCAGCCCCCCGTCGATCCGCTCCAGGCGGGTGGAGAGCGCCAGCAGCCGGGCCTCCCGCTCATCCATGCCCAGACGCGCGGCCTCCAGGTTGCGCTCCAGCTGATCGACGAGCTGCTGGCGCTCCCGCCGCAGGGTCGAGGAACCCTCGCGGCGCAGGGCCCCCTGCTCGCGGTGCTGGCCGCGGCCGTGCTCAAGGGCGAGGGTGTGGGCCGTGGGGCTGATGGCGAACGGTTCGTGGCCTTCCTTGCCGGATCCGAGGGCCAGGCGGTGCTGCGGCAGGCGGGCTTCCGGGATCCGGATGGGCACGGCGGCAGCAGGGCAGGTGAGCGGGTGCGGAAGCTGCCGAGCCCGGGGCGGGCGGACCTGGAGGACTTGCTGCGGCAGTGGCAGCAGGCCGAATAACGGCCCTCAGCCCAGATCCAGTACCAGCTGCCGGGCGGAACCGTCGGCGGGTTGCTCCTGCGGGCGGCGGCGGCGCCCTGCGCCGCTGGCCCTGAGGCCGGAGCGGCGGGAGCCATGGCGCTGCTGGATCGCATCGGCCAGCTCCGCGAAGCCCAGCTCCCGGCGACGGGCCCAGATCCGCTCGCGGGCGTCGCGGGCGGCGGCGAGCGGATCCACGATCGGCAGCGGATAGTGCACGCCGAGCACGCAGCCGATCCGCTGCTGCAGTGCCGGCGCCATCGTCCAGGGCTCGTGCAGGTGCGCCGCCGGCACGGCGGCCAGCTCCGGCAGCCAGCGGCGCAGGAAGACGCCGTCGGGGTCGTGATCCTGGCCCTGCTTGATCGGGTTGTAGACGCGGATCGTGTTGATGCCCGTGGTGCCCGACTGCATCTGGCACTGGCTCCAGTGGATCCCCGGTTCGTAATCCACGAACAGCCGCGCCAGCTGCAGGCCGCTCTCGCGCCACGGCAGCCAGAGGTGGTAGCTGGCCACCGACATCAGCATCGCCCGCATGCGGAAGTTGATCCAGCCACCGGCGATCAGGGCGCGCATGCAGGCATCCACGAACGGCAGGCCGGTGCGCCCCTCGGCCCAGGCCGCCAGCCGCTCCGGATCGCTCACGCGCAGACCGGCGGTGAGCGGGTGGAGTTCGCGGAACTCCAGATCCGGCTGATCCTCCAGTTTCTGGATGAAGTGGCAGTGCCAGTGCAGCCGCTCCTCGAAGCCCCGCAGCGCCCGTCGCCAGGTGGTCCGCTCCGCGGCAGGCAGCCCATTGAGGCCGCTGCGGCGCTGGCGGCTGGCCTGCACCACCTCCCGCAGCGACAGGGTGCCCCAGGCCAGGTGGGGCGAGAGCCGCGAACAGCTGCCGAAGGCGGGGAGCGGACTGGAGAGTTCGCGGTGGTAGCGGGCTCCGCGCCCCCCCAGGAAGCTTTCCAGCAGGGCCAGCCCCGACCGCCGCCCCCCCGGCTGCCGGTCCGGGCAGGGGTCCGGCGCCAGGTCGAGGGCGGCGGCTGTGGGCAGCGAGCCGGGTTCCAGGTCCGGCAATGGCTCCAGGGCCTGCGGAGCGGGCAGGACAGGCTCGGCCATGCGCGCTTCCCAGCGCCGCGCCCAGCCATCGCGGCTGGCCAGGCGCCGGATCACACCGAACTGGGGGATCTCCACCCAGGGGATGCCGTGGCAACGGGCCCAGGCAGCCACCCGCAGGTCGCGGGCATAGGTCCAGCCGTTACCGGTTTCCTCATGGCTCCAGAGGCCGGCGATGGGGATGTGGCCCCCCAGCTCGGTCAGCACGCCGATCACCTCCCCCACCCGCGCCACCAGGGGCGCGCCCAGGGCGGCCAGATCCTCCCGGAGCTCCAGAAGCGACTCCTGGGCGAAGGCCCACTGGCGGGCCGAGGCGTCGGCTTGGGCCCAGAGTCCCGGTTCCACCACCACCAAGGGCACCACCGGCCCCCGCCGCGCGGCCTCGACCAGGGGCCGGTGGTCGGTCACCCGCAGATCTCGCTTGAAGAGAACGACCTGGCAAGGCTCCATGACCGGGGAGCCTAGGGAGTGGGGAGGGGCCGGCGGGGGCCGGGGGTTCAGGAATGGAACAGCAGCACCAGGCCCGATTTCACCTGGTGAAACTCCCGCTCCTCCCGACTCAAATCCAGCCCCACTTGCAACCCCTCCCTCAACGCCACATCAAAGGGAGGGGAGGAGGGAGGCTGCCCTTCCGACCACAGCGCCGCGATCCCCACGGGGGTGGCATGCCAGCGAAAGCAAGGGGTGATCCCAATGGAGGGCTCCTTGAGGGCATCTTCCAAGAGCTCGCGGATTGCCATCGCGTGCGTCGGCTCAATCAGCAACAGGCCCTAGCTTCGGCATCTCCCTCCCGAAGGGCAATCGCCTGAGAGTATTCGTGACACGCCCATCCGGCGGCGCCCCCTCCGCCCTGCCCCAACCCATCGCCCTGGTGCATGAGTGGTTCACCCCGCGGTCGGTGGGCGGAGCGGAGCTGGTGGCCAGGGAGCTGGAGGCCTTGCTCCATCGGGGGGCTGTCGCTCCCGATCTCTTCGCCCTGGTGGATGGGGAAAGCTCCAGGCCGGGGAGCTGGTTGGCCGGCCGTGACGTTCACACCTCCTTCATCCAGCGCCTTCCCTGGGGGGTGAGCCATGTGCAGCAATACCTTCCCTTGCTTCCCCTGGCGATCGAGCAGCTCGATCTGAGCGCCTATCCCCTGGTGGTGAGCAGCAGCCATCTGGTGGCCAAAGGGGTGCTCACCAGTCCAGAGCAGCTCCATGTGAGTTATGTGCACACCCCCGTGCGCTACGCCTGGGATCAAATGCATCCCTATCTGGCCAGCTCCCAGCTTGCCCGTGGCCCCTTGGGTCCCCTGGTGAGGCTCCAGTTGCACCAACTCAGGCAATGGGATGTGCTCAGTGCCCAGCGCCCTTCGGCTTTCATCGCCAATTCCCGCTTC
>JBJTUJ010000058.1:0-10619 GCA_046080685.1 Cyanobium sp.
ATGAAGGCCTCGTAGGCGGCATCAAACAGGATCAGGGCGCCGTTGGCGCGGGCGTAGTCGACCCAGGCCTGGAGCTGCTCCTTCGTGGCGACGGCGCCGATGGGGTTGTTGGGGAAGCAGAGGTAGATCAGATCCAACTTCCCGGTGGGGATCTGGGCGGCGAAGCCGTTGGCGGCGGTGATCGGCAGGTAGGTGAGGCCGCCGTAGCGGCCGCTGCCATCCGCATCGCCCGTGCGGCCCGCCATCACGTTGGAGTCCACATACACCGGATACACCGGGTCGGTGACGGCGATGCGGTTGTCCGGGCCGAGGATGTCGAGGATGTTGCTGCTGTCGCACTTGGACCCGTCGGAGATGAAGATCTCTTCGGCGCTCACCTGGCAGCCGCGGGCCTGGAAGTCGTGGCGGGCGATCGCCTCCCGCAGCCAGGGATAGCCCTGCTCGGGGCCGTAGCCATGGAAGCCCTCGCGGGTGCCCATCTCATCGATCGCCGCCTTCATGGCCGTGCGGCAGGCCTCCGGCAGCGGCTCGGTCACGTCGCCGATGCCCAGGCGGATGACCTGTGCCTCCGGGTTGGCTTCGCTGAAGGCCTTCACCCGGCGGGCGATCTCCGGGAAGAGGTAACCCGCCTTGAGCTTGAGGTAGTTGCCGTTGACCTGAACCACGGGGATCGCGCCTGGGTGCTGGCGGGGATTGTCCTATGCCGCGGGGGGCCTCCCTACGATCGCGGCATCCGGCTGGCCCTGCCATGACCATGGCTCCCGCCCCATCTCCGGTCCGCAGTGATGCGCCGCCGCCTGTCGACTTCGAGGCGCTGGTGGATCTGGAGATCTCCCGGCCGGCCCGCTATCTCGGCAACGAGCGCGGGGTGATCGCCCGCGACTGGCCGAAGGAGTGGCCGGCGGCGGGCGTGCGCTGGGCCCTCACCTACCCGGAGGTCTACGAGGTGGGGGCCAGCAATCTCGGCCACATCCTTCTCTATTCGATCCTCAACAGCGTCCCCGGCCAGCTCTGCGACCGGGCCTACCTGCCCGCCCCCGATCTGGCCGAGCGCCTGCGCGCCCGGGGGGAGCCCCTGTTCGCCGTGGAGAGCCGGCGGCCGCTGCCGGCCTTCGATGTGCTGGGCTTCAGCCTCAGCTACGAACTCGGGGCCAGCAACATCCTCGAGATGCTCGCTCTGGCGGGTCTTCCCCTCCATGCCGCCGAGCGGGGCGATCTCCCCCTGGCCCACCCCGAGGCCCCACCGCTGATCTTCGCCGGGGGGCCCACCGCCACCAGCAACCCGGAGCCGTTCGCCGCCTTCTTCGATTTCCTGGCCCTCGGCGATGGCGAGGAGCTGCTGCCGGAAATCGGCCTGGTGGTGTCGGAAGGACGGGCCGCCGGCCTGGGCCGACGCGACCTGCTGCGCGATCTGGCAAGGATTCCCGGGGTCTATGTGCCGTCGCTCTACGCCCCGGGGGCCGATGGCGTCAGCATCGAGCCCCTGGAACCGGGTCTGCCGCGCCGCATCCTGCGCCGCACGGCCACTCCGATGCCCCACTACGCCATGGGGCTGGTGCCCCATGTGGAAACCGTCCACGACCGGCTCACGGTGGAGATCCGCCGCGGCTGCACCCGCGGCTGCCGCTTCTGCCAGCCGGGCATGCTCACCCGCCCCGCCCGCGACGTGGAGCCCGAGGAGGTGATCGAGGCGGTGCAGGAGGGCATGCGCCGCACCGGCTACGCCGACTTCTCGCTCCTCTCGCTCAGCTGCAGCGACTACCTGGCCCTGCCTGCGGTGGGGGTGGAGCTGCGCAACCAGCTGGCGGATCAGAACGTCTCGCTCACCCTCCCCAGCCAGCGGGTGGATCGCTTCGACGAGAACATCGCCCACATCCTCGGCGGCACCCGCAAGGCGGGGCTCACCTTCGCGCCGGAGGCCGGCACCCAGCGCCTGCGCGACATCGTGAATAAGGGGCTCACGGATGCGGAGCTGCTGCGGGGCATCCGCACGGCGATGGAGAGCGGCTACCGCAAGGTGAAGCTCTATTTCATGATCGGGCTGCCGGGCGAAAGCGACGCCGATGTGCTCGGCATCGCCGACACCTGCCGGTCGCTCCAGCAGCAGTGCCGTGATCTGGGCCGCCTGGAGCTGAATCTCACGATCAGCAACTTCACGCCCAAGCCCCACACCCCCTTCCAGTGGCACAGCGTCAGCACCGCCGAGTTCGTGCGGCGCCAGCAGTTGCTGCGCTCGGGCCTGCGCTCCCTGCGGGGCATCAAGACCAACTTCACCGACGTGCGCCTCTCGGCGGTTGAGGACTTCATCGGCCGGGGGGATCGGCGGCTGGCGGCGGTGTTCGAGGCCGCCTGGCGGGAGGGGGCCGGTCTCGATGCCTGGTTTGAATCGGCCGATCGCAGTCATGCCGCCTGGGGCGGCGCCATCGAGGCGGCGGGCCTCGGGGGGCGCTACCGCGCCCTGGAGCTAGGGGGCTGGCAGGCCGCCGAGGACGCCCTGGCGGCCGACGATCTCGATCTCTTCTGCCGCCAGCCTCTCCCCTGGGATCACATCGACACCGGCATCGACAAGCGCTGGCTCGCCGAGGATCTCAAGCGGGCCCTGGCGGCGGCGGTCGTGCCCGACTGCTCCTTCGAGGGATGCAGCAGCTGCGGCGTCTGCGGGCCTGATCTGGGGCACAACGTGGCGATCGCCCCGCCGCCGGTGCCGCCGGCTCTGCCGCGCCGCCCCCCCGCCAGCGACCGGCTGCAGCGCCTGCGCTTCGGCTTCGCCAAGGCCGGCTCCCTGGCCCTGATCAGCCATCTCGACACCCTGCGGATGCTGGAGCGCGCCCTGCGGCGCACCGGCCTGCCGGTGAGCTTCACCGGCGGCTTCCATCCCCTGCCCCGCCTGCAGCTGGCTCTGCCCCTGCCCCTGGGGGTGGAGGGCCATGGCGAATGGCTCGACCTGGAGTTCGCGGCGCCGGTGGCGGCAGCCGAGGCCAGGGAACGGCTCCAGGCGGAGCTGCCCGAGGGCTTCCGGTTGCTCTCGGTGGCGGAGGTGCCGGTGTTCGGTCCCAGCCTCTCCCAGGAACTCGCCGAGGCCCACTGGCGCTTCACGCTGCGGCTCCCGGCCGGCACTTCTGCCGTAGATCCGGGGGCCTGGCAGCGCGCGATCGATGACCTGCTGGCCACCGATCCCCTCCCCTGGCACGACACCGACAAGAAGGGTCGGCCGCGGCAGCGGGACTGCCGTCCCTACCTGCTGGAGCTGGTGGCAGGGCCGGTGCAGGCCGATGCCGCCTCCATCTCGCTTCGGGCCGCCATCGATCCCCAGGGCCGCAGCCTGCGCCCCGAGCAGATCAGCGCCTGGCTGGGCGAACGGCTCTCGCTGCCGCTCCAGCTGGCTGCCGTCCGGCGGGAGGCTCTGCGTCTGGCTGCGTGCTAGCTTGCCAGCAAGACCGGTGATGAACGCAGGGGTCCTGCCCCTCCCGCTCCTTCGCCGGCCAGACGCTTCTCCCCAAGGTGGCTTTCTAGAGAGCCCCTCACCGAAAGCGCTTTTCTTCCCACCGATCGCGGACAGGTTCCCGACCTGACATCCCTCCCGCGTTCCCGGTTCCCCGGGGGAGGGTGCCCGATGTCTTCCTGCGCTGCTCGGAGACGTTGACGCGCCACCCTCTCACCCCTCAGGCCCGGCCTCCGTCTCCACCACCTGCCCTTGCGGGCAGGGCTCCCCGAGCCCATCAGAACTTCCATGCCCCAGCAGATCGTCATCGCCGAGCACCTGCGGATCGCCGCCGTGCTCAGCGACGACCGCGTCGACGAACTGGTCGTCGCCCAGGGCCGCTATCAGATCGGTGACGTCTATCTCGGCACCGTCGAGAACGTCCTGCCCGGCATCGATGCCGCCTTCGTCAACATCGGCGAGAGCGAGAAGAACGGCTTCATCCACATCACCGACCTCGGCCCCCTGCGCCTGAGGAAGGGCGGGGCCTCGATCACCGAGTTGCTCGAGCCCCGCCAGAAGGTGCTCGTGCAGGTGATGAAGGAGCCCACCGGCACCAAGGGCCCCCGCCTCACCGGCAACCTCACCCTGCCCGGCCGTTTCCTCGTGCTCCAGCCCCACGGGCAGGGCGTGAACATCTCCCGCCGGATCGACAGCGAGAACGAGCGCAACCGTCTGCGGGCCCTCGGGGTGCTGATCAAGCCCCCCGGCGCCGGCCTGCTGATCCGCACGGAGGCGGAAGGGGTCGGCGAAGACCTGCTGATCGACGACCTCGAAAACCTGCTGCGGCAGTGGGAAGGCATCCAGCAGGCGGCGGAGAGCGCCACGCCCCCCGTGCTGCTGAACCGCGACGAGGACTTCGTCCACCGGGTCTTGCGTGACTTCTACGGCCCCGAGGTGGTGCGGTTGGTGGTCGACACCCCCGAGGCCGTGGGCCGGGTTCAGTCCTTCCTTGGCGCCGACCAGGCCAACCTGGTCGTGGAGCATCACGACGAATCCAGCGAGATGCTGGAGCACTACAAGGTCAACGCGGCCATCCGCGACGCCCTCAAGCCCCGCGTCGATCTCCCCTCCGGCGGCTACATCATCGTTGAGCCCACCGAGGCCCTCACCGTCATCGACGTCAACTCGGGCTCGTTCACCCGCTCCGCCAACGCCCGCGAGACGGTGCTGTGGACCAATTGCGAGGCGGCGGTCGAGATCGCCCGCCAGCTCAAGCTGCGCAACATCGGTGGCGTGGTGGTGATCGATTTCATCGACATGGAATCCCGGCGCGACCAGCTGCAGCTCCTCGAGCACTTCACCCAGGCGGTGCGCCACGATGCGGCCCGTCCCCAGATCGCCCAGCTCACTGAACTGGGGCTGGTGGAGCTCACCCGCAAGCGCCAGGGGCAGAACATCTACGAACTGTTCGGCCGTGCCTGCCCGAGCTGCGGCGGCCTGGGCCATGTGGCCGTGCTGCCCGGACGCGACACCCTCCAGCCCCTGGCCACCGTGTCAGGTCTGGTGCGCTCCGCCGCCTCCGCCCGGGCCGAGGTTCCCAGCCCGGTCACCGGTGAGAGCTCCGGCGGGGGACGTCGGCGCCGCGGCGGTCGCGGCGGACGCGGCGGTGGCAACGGCGACCTCTCCGAGCCGATCTCCTACCTCAGCGAACCAGTGGATGCCCCCACGGGAGCAGCCACGACCCCTTTCCCCGAAGCCCCCAGCAGCTCCGGCGACGCCGGCCCAAGGCGGGGCGAGCCCGAGCTGGTGGCCGTTCCCATGGATGCCGATCAGGAACTGGTGTACGGCTGGATGGGTCTGAATCCTTCCCTGCTGCTTAATCCCGCTCCCCAGGGCGACCATCTGGCGGTGCGGGTGGTGCGCCCTGGCGCCGACCCGGATGCCGTGCTCGAAGAGGCCCGTCAGCAGTTCGCCGCCAGCGGCTCCCGCCGCCGCCGGCGGGGCCGCGGCTCCGGCGGCGAAGGGCGCTCCGCTGAGGATGCGCCACCCCAGGGCGAGGTCAGCCATTTCGCCCCCATCCCCGTTGTGGAGATCACCCCCCTCCCGATCGATCTGCCCGGCGTCACCCCCGCCTCCGGGCTGGTCACGGTGGAGGTGCCGATCACCCGCCGCCGCAGCGGGAGCGCTACCCGGGTGGCCGTTGCCGAATCTCCCGTCGCCACCGCCGCTCCAGAGGCTCTGGTTGCCACTCCTGTGGTGGAGGAGGCCGACGACTTCGCAGAGCCCCGCCGCCGCCGCCGCCGTTCCTCCGCCACCGTCTGATCCTGGCCCGGGTTGCCGCCGGCTCCGATCCAGGCCCGGCCGATCCCTGGTGGGGCCGGGATCCGGCGGTCTGTGCCGGGGTCGATGAGGTGGGTAGGGGCTGCCTGTTCGGCCCGGTCTTCGCCGCGGCCGTGGTGCTGCCCCCCACCTCCCTGGAGCCCCTGGCCGAGGCGGGCCTCACCGACAGCAAGCAGCTGAGCCCGCGGCAGCGGGCGGAACTGGTGCCCCAGATCGAGTCCCTGGCCCTGGCCTGGGCCCTGGGTCAGGCGCGCGCCGCCGAGGTCGACCGCTTCGGCATCCGCCCGGCCACCGAGCGGGCCATGCGCCGCGCCCTGGCCCGCCTGGGGGTGAAGCCCGGCCTGGTGATCGTCGACGGGGTGCTGCCGCTGCGGGGATGGCCTGGAGAGCAGCGCACCCTGGTGGGCGGCGATCGCCATTGCCTGGCGGTCGCCGCGGCCAGCGTGCTCGCCAAGCAGGCCCGCGATGGTCTGATGGTGCGGCTGGCAGCCCGGTTCCCCGGCTACGGTCTTGAGCGCCATGCCGGCTACGGCACCGCCTTTCACCGGGAGGCACTGGCCCGGCTGGGACCCACCCCGCTCCACCGACGGAGCTTCCGGGGAACGACGGGCCTCAGTGCTCCTGGCACCACTGCTGGAAATCGGCAAGAAGCTGATGGCCCACCCGCTTCCTGATCCCCAGCAGCATGCCGCTCAGGATCGAGTGGCCGGTGGCTTCCAGCACCCGTTCGGGAATGAGCTTCAGCAGCGGCGGACGGCTCACGCTCACGCCGAGGGTGGCCTCGCCCTCCAGTCCCTTGCCCCCGGGCTCCAGCCAGGACTGCAGGGTGAGGCGGAAGTCATCCACCAGCCCGAGCCCTTCCAGGGTGCCGTTGAGGGCCTCAAGCTCCAGGCGTGAGCCTTGATGGCGGGCCTGGAGTTCCACAATCGGCTGAATCTGCAGCTGGAACACCTGCACCCGCGTCACGGTGTAGCGGTAGCGTCCCGGACCGAGGGGTTTGAGCTGATGGGGATCCAGCAGGGATCCCACCACCCGTGCTTCGTCGTCGAGGTAGTCCGGGAGGCGGTCGACGTTCCCCGGAACGGGAAGGGAGAGCTGCTGGCTGGCGCTGAAGGCCAGGGGCATGGGCAGCGGGCCGGCAGGGCATGATCCTATCGGCCCTCCCCGTTCAACCCCGCCATGCGCCTTGCCTTCCTCGGTCCCGTCGGCACCTACGGGGAGCAGGCGGCCCTGCAGCTGGCCCGGCTGGAGGGGGTCGAGGCCGAGCTGGTGCCACAGCAGGGGATCCGCTCGGTGGTGCAGGCGGTGGCCCACGGCGACTGCGAGGCCGCGGTGGTGCCGGTGGAGAACTCGGTGGAAGGTGGCGTGACGGCCTGTCTGGATGCCCTCTGGGAAGTGCCCGAATTAGCGGTTGCCCGCGCCCTGGTGCTGCCGATCCGCCACGCGCTCGTGGGCAGCGGCCCGCTCGAGGGGATCAGCGAGGTGCTCTCCCATCCCCAGGCCCTTGCCCAGTGCAGCCAGTGGCTTGCGGCCCATCTGCCGCTGGCCCTGCAGCTGCCCACCAGCTCCACCGCCGAGGCGGCGCGCATGGTGCGCGGCAGCCGCTTCCGCGCCGCCGTGGCCTCCCGCGAGGCGGCGGCCGAGCACGGGCTGGAGGTGCTGGCCCATCCGATCAACGACGTGGCGGGCAACTGCACCCGCTTCCTGCTGCTGCGCCGGGGGCCGCGCTCCACCGAGGGGCCCCTCGCCAGCCTGGCGTTCTCGCTCCACTCCAACCTCCCCGGTGCCCTGCTCGAGTCCCTGGGCTGCTTCGCCCGCCAGGGGCTGAACATGAGCCGCATCGAGTCGCGCCCCTCCAAGCGGGAGATGGGCGAGTACATCTTCTTCGTGGATCTCGAGCTGCCCGAGGGCCAGCAGCCCCTGCAGCGGGCGCTGGCGGAACTTGAGCCCCTCTGTGAGCACCTGGCCCTGTTCGGCGCCTACCCGCTTACCGACCGAGCCCTGGAAGAGTCCGGCGGCTGAGGTTTGCTCCCCCGGAACACGCCGAACTGCATCATTCCCCGGCGGAAGCCCCAGTCCATCAGCAGCAGGGTGGGCGTTTCCCGCAGCCCCTGCAGCACGGCTCCGGGGCCCAGCCCAAGCACCGCCCCCGGCCGCCGTAACGCCTCCAGGATCGAGTCGATCCACGACGGAAGGGTGGCGCGGGTCCAGTCGGCAGTCTGCACCCCCATACCCCCCGCCCAGGCGCTGCCCTCGAGATTGCCCCGCAGGCTGCGGATGCTGGCGAACTCGGGGTGGGCCCACTGATCCAGCAGCTGGCGCATCACCCAGCGCTCTCGCCGGTCGAGCGCGCCGTCGGCTGGATCCCGGCGGTTCCAGTCGGCCACGGCCAGGATCCCACCGGGCCGCAGCACCCGCAGCAGCTCATCGGCATAGCGCTGCTTGTCGGGCATGTGGGGCCCAGCCTCCACACTCCAGACCGCGTCGAAGCAGGAGTCCGGCAGATCCAGAGCGAGGGCGTCCATCACGGCGAAGCGGCAATGGGGCAGATCCGCCGGTGTCAGCGCCCCGGCCCGTTCGATCTGGCCGGGGCTGATGCTGATGCCCAGCACATCGAATCCGTAGTTGCGGGCCAGGATGCGGGCGCTGCCACCGATGCCGCAGCCCACGTCCAGCACGCGACTGCCCGGGGGCAGCGCATCGAGGCCGCTCCAGCGCACCAGCTCATGCACGAAGGCTTCCTTGGCCCCGCGGAAGTCACGCCTGCCGGGGGGATCGCCGTAGTGGCCCAGGTGCACGTGTTCCCCCCAGAGCCGCTCCAGCAGCTGATCCTCTGTCCAGCGGTCGTAGGCCTCGGCCACGCTGGCACTGCCCTCGTAGCGGCGGTCCTGCCGGAGCCAGGCAATGGCAGCGACAACGGCGAGCGCCAGAGCGATCAGAAGCACCGGGAGCGCCAGCGGCACCCCGGCGGGAAGCAGGCCGGCCATGGTCAGCGATCGCTCCGCTCGGGTTCCTCGCCACCTTCCGCGTCGTTGCCTTCCGCCCCATCGAGGCCGGTGAAGGTGTCCTTGAGAACGGTGCGGGCGGCCAGCTGGCGACGGGTCTGATCCAGCAGTTCGTACTCCTGCCGCAACCGCTCGCCGGTGTCGGTGATCTCCAGCAGGGCCTGCTGATGGTCGGCCACGGGACCGCCGAGGTGGGCACCGATCCAGAACGAGAGTTCCCGCGGCAGATCGGGGAGGTCGGTAGGCAGGCTGGAGGGCTTGCCGATCAGCTTGCCGGTCAGTTCCACCACGTCCCGGAGGGCACGGGTGACCTCGGCGGTGAGCGTTTCGAGCTGTTCGTGACTCTCGCTCACCTCATCCTCGATCCAGCTGACCATCGCCACCCGGAAGGGGGCGTCGCGCACGATGTCGAGCACCCGGAACCGTTGCTGCCCCAGGGTCACGATGTTGCTGCGGTCGTCCTCCTGGGTCTGGCAGTGGAGGATCTCGGCGCAGCAGCCCACTTCGGCCATTCGCTGCTGTTGCGGATCCCAGCGCACGACACCGAAGCGGCGGTCTTCGGCCAGGACCGTGCGCAGCATCATCCGGTAGCGCGGCTCAAAGATGTGGAGCGGCAGCACCTCCTGGGGGAAGAGCACCACATCGGGCAGGGGGAACAGGGGCAGTTCCCGGACGGCCAGGTCGGTCACGCGGAGGGAGTGCCGTGACGGACACGGCGACGACGGGACAGAAGGGAGTGCAAGGAAGGGGGGGGGCAGTGCCAATCCTAGAAACGAAACCCCTGCCGCCGCTCCGCGGGACAGGGGTTGGGCTGCCGTTGGCGGCTGCGGCTCAGAGCTTGACTTCGATGTCCACACCGCTGGGCAGATCCAGCTTCATCAGGGCATCGATCGTCTTCGACGAGGGGCTGTAGATGTCGATGATGCGGCGATGGGTACGGGTTTCGAAATGCTCTCGGGAATCCTTGTCCACGTGGGGCGAGCGCAGCACGCAGTAGATCTTGCGCTTGGTGGGCAGGGGGATGGGGCCGATGGCCGTGGCAGCGGTGTGATCGGCGGTTTCGATGATTTTTTCGCAGGAAAGATCCAGCATGCGGCGATCGAACGCCTTAAGACGGATGCGGATCTTCTGCTGGGCAAGGGCGGAGGACATGGACGTCGGTTGCGAAAAGCGGTTGCGAGAGAAGCGCAGAAGGGGAAGCACCGCAGCCACCGAGAGGAGCCGGGCGCGGATGCGGGTTGTCGAGGTTCGGGGGAAGGAGATGACCGTGGCCATCACCTTCCCAGGCTAGATCAGGGAGTGAGCCTGTTCAGGCTCAGTCGAGGATCTTGGAGACCACGCCGGCACCGATGGTGCGGCCGCCTTCGCGGATGGCGAAGCGCATGCCCTGCTCAATGGCCACTGGGCAGATCAGCTCGCCGGTCATCTTGATCCGGTCGCCGGGCATCACCATCTCCACGTTGGCACCATCGTCGGAGGTGAAGGCGGTGATCTGGCCGGTCACATCCGTTGTGCGGATGTAGAACTGCGGGCGATAACCGGCGAAGAAGGGGGTGTGGCGGCCACCCTCTTCCTTCTTGAGCACGTAAACCTCACCCTCGAACTTCGTGTGGGGCTTGATGGAGCCGGGCTTCACCAGCACCATGCCGCGCTCGATGTCTTCCTTCTGGATGCCGCGCAGCAGCAGACCCACGTTGTCGCCGGCCATGCCCTCGTCGAGCAGCTTGCGGAACATCTCCACGCCGGTCACGGTGCACTTGCGGGTGTCCTTGATGCCGACGATCTCGACTTCCTCGCCCACCTTCACCTTGCCGCGCTCGATCCGGCCGGTGGCCACGGTGCCGCGGCCG
>JBJTUJ010000059.1:0-4071 GCA_046080685.1 Cyanobium sp.
GGGGTGATCCCGGAGCTCGATCAGTTCCACGAGGCGGCCGTCGGGGGAGGTGCCGCTGATGGCGTAGCCCGATTCCAGGAACAGGGTGCGGTAGGCGTTGTTGAACTCGTAGCGGTGGCGATGGCGCTCGTACACCACCTCCTCGCCGTAGAGGCGCTGGCCGAGGGTGCCGGCCGCCAGCCGGCAGGGGTAGACCCCCAGACGCATCGTGCCGCCCAGGTCCACCACGTCCTGCTGCTCGGGCAGCAGGTGGATCACCGGGTGGGGCGAGTCGGGATCGAGTTCGGCGCTGGTGGCGCCCGCCAGGTTCGCCTGGTTGCGGGCCCACTCGATCACGGCGCACTGCATGCCGAGACAGAGGCCGAGGAAGGGCACCCGCTGCTCCCGGGCCCAGCGGATCGCCGCCACCTTGCCGTCGACGCCGCGGTTGCCGAAGCCGCCCGGCACCACCACCGCGTCCATCCCCCGCAGCAGGGCATCGGCCCCCTGGCTCTCGATCTGCTCGGCGCAGATCCAGTGCAGATCCAGAGAGGCATCCTGCTCGAGGCAGGCGTGGCGCAGGGCCTCCACCACCGAGAGGTAGGCGTCGTTGAGCTGCACGTACTTGCCCACCAGCGCCACCTTCACCGCCGGGCCGGGACTGCGCAGCTTGCACACCAGCTCGGCCCAGCGGGCCATGTCGCTCTCGTGGTCAGGCAGGTCGAGCACATCGAGCACCTGGCGGCAGAGACCCTCCTGCTCCATCGCCAGCGGCACGGCGTAGATGCTGTCGGCATCGAGGGCCTGGATCACCGCATCGGGCCGCACGCCGCAGAAGCCGCCGATCTTGCGCTTGAGCTCGGCGGTGATCTCGCGGTCGCTGCGGCACACCAGCACGTCGGGCTGGATGCCGATCGAGCGCAGCTCCTTCACCGAGTGCTGGGTGGGCTTGGTCTTCAGTTCGCCCGAGGTGCCGATGTAGGGCAGCAGCGTCACGTGCACGTAGGCCACATCGCGGCGGCCCACGTCGCCGCGGAATTCGCGGATCGCCTCCAGGAACGGCAGCGATTCGATGTCACCCACGGTGCCGCCGATCTCGGTGATCACCACGTCGGCGCCGCTGTTGGCGGCCACCCGGTGGATGCGTTCGCGGATCTCGCCGGTGATGTGGGGGATTACCTGCACGGTGCCGCCCTCGTAGTCGCCGCGGCGCTCCTTGTTGATCACCGCCTGGTAGATCGAGCCGGTGGTCACGCTGTTGAGGCGTGACATGGCGGTGTCGGTGAAGCGCTCGTAGTGGCCCAGATCGAGGTCGGTCTCGGCGCCGTCGTCGGTGACGAACACCTCGCCGTGCTGGAAGGGGCTCATCGTGCCCGGATCCACGTTCAGATAGGGATCGAGCTTGAGGATCGAGACGCTGTAGCCACGGCTCTTGAGCAGGCGCCCCAGGCTGGCGGCCACGATCCCCTTGCCGATGCTCGACACCACCCCGCCGGTCACGAAGACGAATTTCGCGGCGTGGGCGGGCATGGGGAATCCAGCTGACCCTTCAATCTACCGGCCGCCACCCAAAGCCCCCATCTCCCGCCCGGCGGGTTGCTGCTCAGCCCTCCAGCAGGCTGCGCAGCATCCAGGCGGTCTTCTCGTGGATCTGCAGGCGCTGGGTGAGCAGATCGGCGGTGGGCTGGTCGTTCGCCTCGTCCGCCAGGGCGAACACCGCCCGGATCGTGCGGGCCACGGCCTCGTGGCCCTCCACCAGCTCCCGCACCATCGCCAGGGCCGCCGGCACGCCCTCGGTTTCCGGGATCGAGGAGAGGCGGCCGTAGGTGGCGCCGCCGAAGGGAGCGGGCAGACCGAGGGCGCGGATCCGCTTGCAATGCGGGTGGGCTGCTCCTGGGGAAGACGACCTGGCCAGGGTTGTGGTGGCTGATGACGCCAGGCTCCATTTCTGGCGGGGATCGAGGTTGGGGCTCAAGATGCTGGAGGCTCAGCTCTTGATCAACCGATCTGGACCAGCGGCTCCGTCTTCCCTGTCAATGCGGGAAACCAATCCTGCCGGGGCCGAAGATGAACTTGGCTGGGAGCCTTGTGGGGTTATGGGGCGCTTGCTAGACGCGGTCTAATAAGTTTGCGCCCCTCTCGCATGGACTCGCCGAAATGGTTTGCAACTTGTCTCTATTTCTTGATTAGAAAGGATTGAAGTTGGCTTCAAAAGTGTTCCCCTCCCGGGTACGGAACGCGATCATTTCTGAGTTGTTTACAGTGTTGATGCCCTGTTGGTGACGGGTAAGTGGGGTTCGGTGAGTTCGGGCAAGACGTTCGCCGAGGCGCTTTAGCGTGGAAGTCGCACGAGGGCGAACAGCGTTTTGGGTGCGTTCACCTGATAGTGAGGCAATTATTTCGTAATTTCGATTGGCAACTATATAGTGGCAAACGCGCTCCACGCCCGCCCAGCCCACGTCGTCGAAGACGAGTATTCCGCCTGGTTTAAGATGTCTTTCTGATAGATAGAAATCGACAAACGCGTTATCGAAGGCATGGGACCCGTCGATGAAGATCAAGTCAAACTTTCTCTCCTGGCACGGGCCTGTGAATGCTTCGAGTGAGTTCAGGGAGTGAAACTCGTGCAGCTCTGCGAAACCGGCTTCGGCAACTCTCGTTAAGCCCCTGTTGCCCCAGTCGGACTGCTGGTAGGGATCGAGGCTAACCAGACTCTCGCCCTGCGTCTGTTGTAAGGCGTCTAGCAGGTATAGAGTTGAGAAGCCATTAGCCAGGCCAACTTCCAGAACAGTCTTTGCGCCATTGTTGATGACCAAATCACCGAGAAGCTGGCCCTCTGTTTCGCCGATGCCGCTATGCAGGCCTTCTGGAGCGACGGCGGTGTTCGAGCGGTTTACCCTTCGCTGCCCTTCCAAGTCGATTAAAAGAGGATTTCTGGGGATGAACTTGATCGTCATGTCATCAGAAGGGGGCTGCGGATGGTCGGCTCGGCCAGAGCCATGGGTTCTGATTAAAGCACATCTTCGATCTTTGTAGAAGGTGAGGCGCTGCCTGTTGATGGGCGGCAATAGGATCAAGGGGTGGGCTGGTTTTTCGTTATGTCCCGCCAAAGTCAGGAAATAAATATAGATGGAGTGTATTCTTGGAGAGTTGTTCCTGTCATGACTATGGCCATCAGTCGCATCTTGGCTCGTCTGGAGTTATGGGCAGACGAGTGGGGTCAGCCGAAGAGTCTGGTTCGATAGTGCATTTTGTAGTATTAGATCGTGCAGTTTACCTGGATTCTGCTGGCCTGCACATTTGCTTATAGCAGTAAAGTCCTTGTTGGGTTATTTGCTGTATGCGACCTAGTGTGCCGTCCCGGAAATAGCCTCTAGAATACGGAGTGTCTTCCTGCTGCTCCTTGGCTCGTGGTCGTCCGATGCAACCGCCGCTGGTGCTTAGCAATGACGAGGTTCAACAGCTGCGGAGCATCGCCAGCTCCCGCTCACTGCCTCACTCGATCGTCCAACGAGCCCAGATCGTTCTGGCCTGCGGTGCCGGTGAAACCAACACCGCCATTGCCAGGCGAATGGGGCTGACGGGAATGACCGTGGGCAAGTGGCGCAAGCGGTACCTGGAACTGGGGCTGGAAGGGCTGCACGATGAGCTCCGCCCTGGCCGCCCTCGCACCTACGAGGACGACGCGGTTGCGGAGGTGATCAATCGAGCGCTGCAGACCACGCCCCTCGACGGCACCACCACTCTGTTCGCTGCCTTGGACGTGAGGTGGGCTGGGTTTTCCAGAGTCTCCTCAGCCCTCCAGCAGGCTGCGCAGCATCCAGGCCGTCTTCTCGTGGATCTGCAGCCGCTGGGTGAGCAGGTCGGCGGTGGGCTGGTCGTTCGCCTCGTCCGCCAGGGCGAACACCCCCCGGATCGTGCGGGCCACGGCCTCATGGCCCTCCACCAGCTCCCGCACCATCGCCAGGGCGGCCGGCACGCCTTCGGTTTCCGGGATCGAGGAGAGGCGGCCGTAGGTGGCGCCGCCGAAGGGAGCAGGCAGTCCCAGGGCGCGGATCCGTTCGGCGATCGCATCGAGGGCGGTCCAGAGCT
>JBJTUJ010000060.1:0-2964 GCA_046080685.1 Cyanobium sp.
CGCCGGCCGGGTGCAGTCGGTGGCGGTGCGGTTGCTGGTGCAGCGGGAACGGGCCCGGCGGGCCTTCCGCAGTGGCACCTACTGGGATCTCAAGGCCCGGCTGGAACAGGCGGGAACCCTCTTCGACGCCAAGCTCACCCATGTGAAGGGCGAGCGGATCGCCGGCGGGTCCGACTTCGATGAGAACACCGGCGGCCTCAAGGCCGGCAGCAAGGTGCGGCTGCTGGAGGAGAGCGAGGCCCGCTCGCTGCAGCAGGCGGTGGAAGCGGGCCCCTGGCGCGTGACCGACGTGGAGGAGAAACCCACGGTGCGGCGCCCCGTGCCGCCGTTCACCACCAGCACCTTGCAGCAGGAGGCCAACCGCAAGATGCGCCTCTCCGCCCGGGAGACGATGCGGGCGGCCCAGGGCCTCTATGAGCGGGGCTTCATCACCTACATGCGGACCGATTCGGTCCACCTCAGCGATCAGGCCCTGCATGCCTCCCGCAACTGCGTGGCCGAGAAGTACGGCAAGGAGTACCTCAGCCCGGCACCGCGCCAGTTCACCACCAAGGCCCGCAACGCCCAGGAGGCCCACGAGGCGATCCGGCCGGCGGGGGAAAGCTTCCGCACCCCCGCCGAAACCGGCCTCGACGGCCGAGATCTCGCCCTCTACGACCTGATCTGGAAGCGCACCGTGGCCAGCCAGATGGCCGATGCGAAGCTCACCATGCTGGCGGTGGATCTGGAGGCGGCAGGTGCCACCTTCCGGGCCAGCGGCAAGCGCATCGACTTCGCCGGCTTCTTCCGCGCCTACGTGGAGGGCAGTGACGACCCCGACGCCGCCCTCGAGGGCCAGGAGGTGTTGCTCCCCAGCCTGGCCGTGGGCGACGGCCCGGCCTGCCGTGGTGTGGAATCCCTCGGCCACACCACCCAGCCGCCCGCCCGCTACAGCGAGGCGGCCCTGGTGAAGATGCTGGAGAAGGAGGGGATCGGCCGCCCCTCCACCTATGCCTCGATCATCGGCACGATTGTCGACCGCGGCTACGCCACGCTCCAGAACAATGCCCTCACCCCCTCGTTCACCGCCTTCGCCGTCACGGCCCTGCTGGAGGAACACTTTCCCGATCTGGTCGACACGGGCTTCACCGCTCGGATGGAGAACACCCTCGACGAGATCTCCCAGGGCCGGGTGTCCTGGCTCCCCTACCTGGAGGACTTCTACAGGGGTGATGAGGGCCTCGAGACCCAGGTGCAGCAGCGGGAGGGCGACATCGATCCCGGCGCCTCCCGCACGGTGTCCCTGGAGGGTCTGCCCTGCGTGGTGCGGATCGGGCGTTTCGGCGCCTATCTGGAGAAGAAGCGGGTGGCCGACGACGGCACGGAGGAGCTGATCAAGGCCACCCTGCCCCAGGAGATCACCCCGGCCGACCTCGATGCCGATAAGGCGGAGCTGATCCTCAAGCAGAAGGCCGAGGGCCCCGAATCCCTTGGCGAGGACCCGGAAACCGGCGATGCCGTGTATCTGCTGTTCGGCCAGTACGGGCCCTACGTGCAGCGAGGGCAGGTGAGCGAGGAGAACCCCAAGCCCAAGCGGGCGTCGCTGACCAAGGGCGTCAAGCCCGAAGACCTGAGCCTCGAGGATGCCCTCGGCCTGCTCCGTCTTCCCCGCCAGCTGGGCGAGCACCCCGATGGCGGCCGGATCGAGGCGGGCCTGGGCCGCTTCGGCCCTTATGTGGTGCACCACAAGGGCAAGGGGGAAAAGGACTACCGCTCCCTCAAGGCCGAGGACGACGTGCTGGCGGTGGGGCTCAGCCGAGCCCTGGATCTGCTCGCCCAGCCCAAGCGGGGCCGGGGCGGACGTACCGCCCTGAAGGATCTGGGCACTCCGGAAGGGGCCGACGAGGCGATCCAGCTGTTCGATGGTCCCTACGGCCTCTACGTAAAGCAGGGGAAGGTGAACGCCTCCCTGCCGGAGGGCACCACCGCCGACACCCTCACCCTCGAACAGGCGCAGGAGCTGCTGGCGGCCAAGGCCGCCACCGCCAAGGGCAAGGGCCGGACGGCGGCCAAGACGTCCACCACCACGCCCAAGGCCGCCGCCAAGAAGCCGGCTGCCACCGCCGCCCGCAAGCCCCCGGCCACCACGAAGACAGGCCGCCTGCGGGCCAGTGCGGTGCGGGTGATCAAGGCGACCGACAGCTGATGTTCCCCCTGCGGGCCTCTGCCCTGGTTCTTCCCCTGCTGCTGGCGGGCTGTCAGGGCACCCCCTTCGGCAACCGTCTCTCGGCCAGCTTCCCGGGCGGGCCCGCCACGGACACCCCGCCGCCGCGCCAGGCGCCGGCAGCGGCCGGCAGCCCCCGGCTGGACCCGGCCACCGTGCCGCCAACTCCTGCCGCGCCCCAGCCCCAGGCTCCCCGTACCGGCTCCCCGGGGGCTGCGGCACCCGCAGCGTCCCCCGCCGCCCGGCCGGCCGGGGCGGCTCCGCCGACGGCTGCCCGCCCACGGCGGCCCAGCCGGCCCGCCCGCCGGCGGCCACCGCCCCGAGCCGGGCCGCTGCAACGGCCCCTTACCGCATCACCCTCCGCCTTCCCGTTGCCGACCCCGCCGCCCCGGCCGAAGGGGTGACGCAGGCCCTTCGGTCCGCCGGTGTGCCGTTCGAGGTGGAGACGATCGAGCGCATGAATGGCGCCAACTCCCCCGCAGCCACGGAAGCTCCCCCGGGCGGCGTGCCTGCGGTGCGGCCGGCGCCGCCTCCACGCTGAGCGGCTGATGTCCTCCCCTCCCCTCAGCCAGCGCCAGGCCCGCCAGCTCACGGACACGGCCTATCTGGCGGCCTCCACGGCCCTGCTGTGGGTGGCCCTCTACTACCTGCCGGTGGGCAGCCCCCTGTTCCGCCTGGCCCTGCCCCTGCCGCTCGCCCTGCTGCAGCTCCGCCACGGCGGCCGCTGTGCCCTGGAGGGCATGGTGGTCACCACCCTGCTG
>JBJTUJ010000061.1:0-7755 GCA_046080685.1 Cyanobium sp.
AGTGAGCGGTGGCGATTCCGGATCCACGATCCCCTGGGCCACGATCACCATGCGCCGGAAGCGCTGCAGATCCATCTGGGCGGTGGAGCCGAGGGCCCGCAGGCCATCCGCTTCACCGCGGGCGGCGCGCTGGATCAGGGAATCCATCATCCGGCTGATCTCATTTTCCACCAACAGGGCCCGCAGATCCGATTGCCCCTGCTCTTCCAGCGATCGATAGAGCTCGCCATAGGCATCAATCCCCCGGGGCCAATCATTGGGGCCAAGGGCCTGCTGGGTGGAGCCCACCAAATTGCGCAGGGCATGAAGCACCGCGTCCCGTCGCGCCTGCAGCTCGCCGAACGGCGCCTGCATGATGAAGCGGCCACCGTTGAAGCTGCCATTGGCGAGCACCTCGCCCATCTTCACCAGCAGAACGGAGGCCACCTCATCGAGGCCCTGGGCGAGCTTGCGGTAGTTCATGTTCACCGAGGGCGTCGCCGCGCCCACCAGGCGGGCCACGCGCGCGTAATCCCCCAGACTGCGGCGAATGCCGAAGGCCTTGTCGCGTTGGTTCACATCCAGGGCCAACCGCACCGTGTCTCTGCCCTCTTCGATCAGGCCGCGGATGGCGTGGGCCCAGCCCCTCAACTCCGGCAGCACCGATGTGAGCAGGCTGTTGGTGGTGAGCTCCTCCAGGCTGCGCTCCACGTCGTTCACCGCCTGGCCCCATTCCCCATCGGAACTGGAGGGGGTGGCGCTGACGGCGGCCACCACCAGCGGCGCCGTGCTGAAGGGCAGGCCCTGGGCCTCGGTCTGGATGGCACGGGCGCGGGGGCTGTTTTTGTAGCGTTCCATCAGGGCCGCG
Organism: Cyanobium sp.; assembly: GCA_046080685.1. Lineage (GTDB taxonomy): Bacteria > Cyanobacteriota > Cyanobacteriia > PCC-6307 > Cyanobiaceae > Cyanobium. The sequence continues at coordinate 848 of JBJTUJ010000061.1, forward strand.
GCCACCGCGCGGGCGTCACGGGGATCGCTCACCCGCAATTCACGACGCAGCAGGTTGTCAAGCTCCTGCCTTGCGCTGTTGCTGGATGGGGGGCTTCCGCCACCGGATCCGCTGCTGGGAATCAGGCTGTTGGCTGTCGACATGGGTCTGGGTGGAAACAGGAGGCTGTGGAATCAGGTGGGTTGGCGAGAGCTCCAGGCCCTCAGGCCGCCCGCGGGTGGGGCCGCTCTCCAGGCCGCCGCCGCAGGGGCAGGGGATCGCGGTTGAAACGAACCAGATGGCGCACCAACTGGCTCGTGAGCCGGCTGGGGTTGGTGCCGGCTTCCAGGGCGTAGTTGGCGGCACTGACGAGAAAACGGGCCGGCAGGTCGTTGGGAACGCGACCGCGACCGAGGCTGCGGGCACCGGCGAGAATGGCGCGTTGGTCGGAGGCGTCGAAGCGCACCACATCGGCCAGGGCCCGCTGGCCCAGATTGCGACGGGGCTGGTAGGCGATCTCGTCGACGATCTGGGGGATGAGATCGGGCGCGCTTCCCACCAGCCAGGGGGGGATGCGACCCGGAGCATGGCGGCCGTAGAGACGGTTCCACACCTGCCGCAGGCGGCTGGCCTCCTGGCCGAATCCCATCCGCTGCAGCATCTCCGCCAGGAGAAACACCCGCAGATAGGCCGTGGGGTGGGCGCTGGAGGGGCGGAAGGACAACACCCTGGCCGACGGATGGGCCAGGAAGGTCGCCATCCCCCAGGCTGAGGCGGGACCGCCCAGGAGAATCGCCGCCAGGTCGGCGAAGATCTCCTTGTGCCAGCGCCCGTAGATCCGAGCCAGCAGGGGATGGCCATGGGTGGCCAGGGCCCGGGCCAGCACCGCCCGCCGATTCTCCTCCCAGATCCCCAGATCGGACTGCAGGTTGTGGGCCACCTCGTGCAGGAACACCGCCTGCCAGGGGCTTTCCCGATCCCAGGGAATGCGGATCAGCGGAAAGGGGTTGGGTTCCCCCAGCAGCCGGTTGAGCACCACCCCCCGACGCATGGTGGCCGGGGAGAAGCCATGCTCCATGTAGCTCAGGGGTTTGAGCAGGGAGCCGGGCAGCAGCTCCGGGGCCGTCTCCCGCACGCTTTCGTAACAGGAGACGGCGATCGTGTCGTGGGCCGCCAGGGCGGGGGCGAAACTCGAACCCCGCTGGCTGAACACTTCGAAGAAGAGGCCGAACGACCGCCGGGCCCGGTCGATCTCCCGTTCCACCAAAGCGATCTGATGGAGTGTGCGCTCCAGGGGAGCGCGGGGATGGATGGCATGAAGCCGCTGGAGCTGGAGCCGCACCCCCCGATCGATCCTGGCGAGCCGCCGGTTGGCGGCCAGGAAGTGCGAGGGCGTGGGGGCGTAGGGCCTGTCCTGGGGACGAATCCCCACGGAAGCCGGATCCATGTGGCCCAGGCGACTGGCACGGGCCGTGAGATCGGTGATCTTGGCGTTGAGGAAATCGCGGGTGGCCATGCTCTCGCTCTCCAGGGTGGACCGCTGGCTGGATTCAGCCGTTGCGAATGGTCAGCGTCACCGGCCCGCGCAAGCGGACGTGGCGGGTGTGGCCGCAGGATGGACAGCTGTAACCCCCACCCGTCACAGGACGGGAGGCGTAGCCGGGACCGACGCGGCGGCGGCGGATGGGGCGCAGGCCTCCCACGGCCGGCAGGCGGCGACCCACGAGTCGCTGACCTGGACGGGGGGCCGTGGCTGGCGACAGCGGCCGGGACAGTCGGCGCACCTGGCCCGGCCGACGGGCCACCTGGGGAGTGACACGGCGCACCGTGGTGGCGACGGCCCGGGTGGGGATGGGGCGCCGCGCCACCGCCCGGGTGACCCGGACAGCCGCCCTGGCACCGGGAGCGCCCTGGCGCTGGGCGAGAGTCTGCACGGAGCGGGTGACGGCCTGCACCGCCTGGCGGCGCACCGGGGCGGCCGCCCGCGCCACCCGCGGCGCGGTGGCGCGCAGGGTCATGCCGGCGATCATCGGCGCGGCCGCATCCAGGGCGTCGTACTCCTCCGCCAGGTCGATCATCGTGTCGAGGGCCTCAAACTCGTCCGCCCCATCCGCCAGCAGTTGACCTGCCACGCGGGCGATGCGGCCGATCGCCTGGGCCTGGGGCAGGGGGATGGCCGAAGCGATCGGCGCAACGGTTCTCGCCACCCGGCCGACGGTGCGGCCAGCCCGCCGCAGCACTGGCGCAGCCCGGCGGGCGACCCGTCCGATGCCGGTGGCGGCACGGCGGAGGAGGCCAAGGAATTCCTCCGTGTCCTCGGCGTCCAGGGCATCCGCGACGGCCGCCTCAAAGGCGTCGAAGGCCTCACCCTCAAAGCCATCGCCTTCGGCGTAGGCATCCATTTCGTCGTATTCGTCGTAGGCCTCAAAGCCGTCATCCTCTTCCTCAAAGCCATCCTCATAGGCGTCAAAGTCATCGGCGGCATTTCCACCACCAACGAGCTGGCCAACGCCCTGAATCAGGCCACCGATGAATTCATCGTCGGCAGATTCCGACTCGTCGTAGTCGTCAAATTCATCACCGTACTCATCAAAGGCCTGGCCGCCGGTGGCTGGTCCCTCAGCGGCATCAAACGACAGGTCATCCATGACGTCTGTCTCAAATGAAGTTGGATTCATGGGTTTAGCGAGGAGAGAATGGGTGCGAGGTGAATAGCCTTTTGCAGGCCATCACAGGTTCAGTCGAGGTAGCGAATCGTGATCTCCGCGGGGCGATCGATCAACAGCTTCTCCTCCCGAACCCGGGGTGCGGAAGGCTCGGGCGGGGCCGCATCCGGCTGGCGCTGGGGAGGTTGATGCAGAATCCGCTCGACAACCCCGGGATTGCTGGCCACCTGCTGGGTGATGCGCAGGATGGCCGCGGGAAGTTCCGCGTCCGGCAATCCATTGCGGCGGGCGTGATGGTCGATCACCCCGAGGATGTGGGGCATGGCAGCAAGAGCTTCTGTGCCATGGCGGCTGGCCATCTCCGCGCTAGCCAAGCTGAGATTGTCGAGCAGCTGCTCCAACCGGCAGGGGCGGATCAGGGAAGGAACGCTCCGCAAGCTCAGCATCGCCACCACGGGAGCGAGCGTCTCCAGGCTGTCCATGGCCTCGGCGTGGTGGGCGAGGCACTGGAGCAGTTCGGAAGGACCCGCATCCTCGGCGCCCCAATCCCGCAGCAGGTGACTGATGGGGGAGGTGTGGGGATCGGCCTCCAACGCTTCCACAAGCTCGGGCAACAGCGGTGTGCCACCCGATTCGCTCAGCAAGGCCACCATGCGCGCCGGTAGATCCGCGCCACCCCGCGGTTCAAGGCCCTGCAGATCGCTCTGGATGGCGGCATCCATGGCTGCCCGGGCGTCCGCTCCCCCACCCCCTGGTTGGGTCGGAGCCCGTCGGGGGACGGCCACTGGCCGTGACCGGGGCCGTGACCGCGGTCGCGGCCGGGGGATGGTTGTCGCGGTCCGTTCCTCAGCCCGCGCACGCTCCGGGCTGGCGAGTTGATCCATGCGTTGACCTCCATGAGCGGTGATGGGCTCTGGATCGACGATATGGATCCCGGACCATTGGCACCAGTGACACGATCGGAGGCCCCAGGACGGGGTAGCACAAACGGGGTAAGTGGTTTCACCCACTGGCGATGATCCCGCCGCTCTCACCCCCCCAGGTAGGCCATTTACGCATGGCGCACCGGCGGCGGCGTGCCCTGCCGCCAGGCCTCGCGCCGTTCTTCGCTCCAGCGGTCGCTCCTGCCTCGCCACAGATCCGCCATCGCTTGCCGGAGTTCAGGCGCCGGCACGCCGGGCCGCAGCAAGGGCCGCAGATCGAGGCCGCTGGCGGGGGCGGCGAACAGGCAGGTGTAGGCCAGGCCATCGGCGGTGACGCGCAGGCGGTTGCAGTCGCCGCAGAATGGCTCGCTGACGGAGGCCACAACGGCGAGGAAACCAGCGCCATCCCGGTAGCGCCAGCGGCTGGCGGTGCCATGGCGATCGCGGCCCAGGGGATCCAGGGGCCAGGCGGCACCGATGCGCTCCACCATCGCGGCGGCGCTGAGCACGGCCTCGGGCCGCCAGCCGTTGCGGTTGCCCACATCCATGAACTCGATCAGCCGCAGCTCCACGCCCCGCTTCCGCGCCAGGGCCGCCAGGGGCAGCAGTTGGTCGTCGTTGCGGACGGGCTGGATCACGGCGTTGAGCTTGAGCTGGCCGGTGGCGGGATCAAAGCCGGCGGCGCGGGCGTGCTCCAGCGCCGCGAGCACCCTGGCCAGCAGGGCCTCACCGGCTGCGGCGCCCCCCGCCAGGCCGGCCATGCGCGCCACCGCCGCGCCGCTGGCCCCATCCAGGCTGAGGGTGAGCCGGTCCAGCCCGGCGGCCCGCAGGGCCCGCGCCCGCTCGGCGCTGAGCAGGGCGCCGTTGCTGGTGAGGCCGATCTCCCGCAGGCCGGGGGCGGCGGCAGGGGAGGGCGCATGAAGGGTGGCGGGATGGGGGGCGCGGAGGGGTGCGACGGCGGCGATCAGGGCCTCCAGCCCCTGGTGCAAGAGCGGTTCGCCGCCGGTGAGCCGGAGGCGGCGGGCGCCCAGGGCAACGGCGGCCTCCACCACCGCCAGGCGCTGGGCCTGGCTCAGCAGCCCCGGCGGCTCGGCGCCATCGGGCAGGCAATAGGGGCAGGCCAGGTTGCAGCGGGCCGTCAGCGACAGGCGCAAGACGCCCAGGGGGGGGCCGTGGCGGTCGAGGGGGGCGGGGTCGCTGGGGCTCAGGGGCCGTTGGCGGCAGGGAACGAAACGCTAGGGGGAAGCTCCTCGGGGTGGTTGACATTGCGCAGGGGCCCCGGCGGCAGCCGCACCGGCCGCCAGTCTTCACCGGCCAGCCAGCGCCGCACCCCCCGTTCGCCCCCCGCCAGGGCCGCCTCCAACCGCTGACGCCGGCTCGCCAGGGAGGGAAACAACCCCAGCAGTGGCTGCGGCCGCTGACCGTCATGGGCGAGGTGAATCCAGCCGGCGGCGGCCGGCTCCCGCCGGGCGGCCTCGTCCGCGGCGGCGATCAGGGCCTGGAGGCAGGCCAGGTCGAGCCAGGGCATGTCCACCGGGCAGAGCAGCAGGCGCGCCTCCGGGTGCTCGGCCATCAGCCGGGCCAAGGCCCGCAGGGGGCCCTCCCGGGGCTCCGGCTCGCGGATCACGGAGAGGCGTGGCGGTGTCGCGCTCGCGGCGGCCCGCTCCGCCCCCAGGGCCTCTGCCAGGGCTCCGTGGACGGGGTGATGGCTTAGGAGGGTGACGGGCCGCTGGAGCGCCAGCAGGTCACCACTCGTTGGTGACACCTATTGATTGGAAACTTGCTAACTTGAGTGGAGTACTCAATCCTGATTACTTGGTCACCACTCGTTGGTGACACCTATTGATTGGAAACAAGAAAAGGGGGTCCATTCAGAATCTTTCAGAAAGCAGTCACCACTCGTTGGTGACACCTATTGATTGGAAGCTTCTTCGGATAGAGTGTCTATCCAGATCCTGAAGTTAAGGAGGCCCTACTCGTTGTGACACCAATCGAAGGCATCAACCCTCCGGGCTGCTCTCTTTTTACAGAGAGCAGCCCCAATTAATGAGACCGTCGGAGCATCTGACAGGCGCCCTTGTCCGACCTTGGCAATCATTCAGATGTGCACCACCCATTCGGATGATGCGTTCCCTCTATCTCCTCCGACCCCATAGCACCGCCGGCATTGAGGGTGAGCAGCTGGTGGTGCGCAGCGGGGAGGAGGAACTCGACCGCATGGGGCTGCCCCTGCTGGATCAGATCCTGGTGGTGGGCCAGATGCAGCTCACCACCCAGCTGGTCCGCGCCTGCCTGCGGCGGGGCATCCCGATCGCCTACCTCAGCAGCAGCGGCCATTGCCTCGGGAGGCTGCAGCCGCTTGAGGGTGGCTATCGCCACCGGGCCCGCCGCCAGGCCGAACTGCCGCAGGAACGCCGGCTGGCGCTCGCCCGCGCCCTGGTGAGCGGCAAGATCGCCAATAGCCGGGTGGTGCTGCAGCGCTTCACGCGGCGTAGCGGACGGCCTGCGGTGGAGAGCTGCCTGCGGCGGCTGGGCAAGTTGCAGACACTCACCAGCCGTGCCCTCTGCCCCAATCACCTCCGCGGCATGGAGGGTTCGGCGGCGGCGCTCTATTTCCGGAGCCTCGGCGGCCTGCTGGAAGAGGATGGCTTCGGCTTTGCGCTTCGTAGCCGGCGCCCGCCGCTCACGCCATTTGATGCGTTGTGCGGCTTTGGCTATGGCGTGCTCTGGAATGCGTTGCTCCTGCGGGCCGAACTACGCGGGCTGGATCCCTACAACGGGGTGCTGCATGTGGGATCTCCCCGGCATGCGGCGCTGGTGTCGGATCTGATCGAGCCCTTGCGCACCTTCCTGGTGGATCCCTTTCACGGCCAGTTGATCCGCGCCGGCCAACTCTCGGCATCCGAGCAATTCCAGCCCCATGGCGGTGGGGTGTACCTCAACGACACCGGGCGGCGTTTATGGCTGCGGGCCTGGTCGGCCTTCATGGCCGAGCCGATCCAGCTGGGAGAGGCCGGATACGGCCCACGTTGGGAAGTGCTCGATCAGCTGGTGAAGAGCTTCGCCGCCGCGGTGGATGATCCCGATCGAAATCTCACCGTGCCCCTGCGGCGATGAGCCAGGAGCAGCTGTGGGTGATCGCCTACGACAGCCCCAGCAGCAAGCGCCGCCGCAAGCTGGCCAAACTGCTCGAGGGCTACGGCGAGCGGCTGCAGTGGAGCGTATTCGAATGCCGGCTGCAGCCCCATCAGATGGCGCGGCTGCGACAACTGTTGGCCCGCAACGCTACCGCCGAGGACAGCGTGCGCATCTGGGCCGTGCCGCAACGGGCCCCGGCGGC
>JBJTUJ010000062.1:0-13230 GCA_046080685.1 Cyanobium sp.
ATAGTGGCGGCCGTCGGCGGCCCGGGGCAGGGCCGGATCGGTGGGCAGCAGGGCGGCAGCCGGCGGAGGCGGCAAGGGCTCGGCGACTGGTGCCTCGGGCGGAGTGATCTGCAACTGCGACTCCGCCGCCGTGGCCCCCGCCCCGCCGCGGGGCTCCCCGCAGCCCACCAGCACCGGGCCCAGCAACAACGCCAGGCCACCGCAGACGGCCAGAAGCGGACGGTGGGGGCGGCGCATCGGCTGGAGGGCGGATCCGGATGACGTTAGGCGCCCTGGCCACGGCACCCTTCAGGGGTCGGGAGGCAGGAGCTGGATGCGATAGAGCACCTCCTCGAGCGCATCGGACGCCGTGATCCCCGGCCAGCGCTGGGGATTCTCCGCCGTGCAGCAGGAGGCGACCGGCGCCAGCACGGTCCAGGGCCTGGCATGGCAGAACTGCACCACGCTGTGGCGCTCGCCGCTGCCGCTGCCAGCCGGGGCGACCACCCGGTGCCAGCCCGCCGGGATCGTGCCGTTGCTGAGCCGCTCCAGCATCAGCCCGCTGTTGATGATCACCCGTCCCTCCGGCGGAACGGCATCGATCCATTCCCCTTCCACCAGCACCTGCAGCCCCGGAGCCGTGGCCCGCGGCAGGGCGGTGATCAGGTTGATGTCGCCATGGGGCGCGGCCCAGACGTGCCCGCCCGCCGGCGCCTCGGGCATCGGCGGGTAGCGCAGGGCCCGGCTGAGGGTGGGGGCCTCCAGGGTCATCTCGTCGAAGAAGGACTCGGCGCAGCCCATCGCCACCGCGATCACCCGCAGGAAGCGGCGTTGCAGCTCCGCCAGGGCCGTGTGGAAGGCGAGCAGCACCGCCGTGATCCCGGGCAGCTCCGCCTCCGGCAGCAGCGGCTCGGGGTAGAGCAGGGGATGGCGACGCCGCAGGGGATGTGCCGCCGGCAGCGGCCCCGACCAGTTGAGCATCTCCTTCCAGTCGGCCCTCGCACTGCCGGCGGCGGTCTCCACCAGCAGGCCGGTGTAGCCGGTCTGCCCAGCGCTCTCCGGTGCGTGGAAGGCCTGCTTCCGCTCGGGCGCAAGGGCGAAGAAACGGCCCAGCAGGCCGTAGGCGTCATCCAGCAGGGCCTCCGGAAGATCGCTGCGGATGTAGACGAACCCGGTAGCCAGGCTGCGGCGCACCCCATCCACCACCGCCGCCCGCGCAGAGGCAGTGCCGCGCTCGAAGGCCAGCAGATCCACGTCGAGGATGGGGGAGGTGCCCATCAGCGCCCAGGGCCGGCCGGGCTGCTCATGACAGGCGGGCGAGCTCCTGCTTGAGGGACTCGGTGAACCCCCGCCGCTGGGCGGGATCACCCACCACAATCACCGTTCCGTTCCCGGGCCACCAGTTGAGGCGGAGATTGGAGACGCCGTCCTCGACGACGAACATCTCGAAATCGCCCTCGTGCACCCAGCGGCCGGTCTGACCGGTACGGGCCACCAGAGCCTTCAGCTCATCCAGCGATCCCCGGAACTCCACCAGTCCGCTGCGTTTGGCAGGACTTTAGTCAGATTCGCCCGCCCTGCCCTCCGGCAGGGGGAAGGTCAACCGGGAAGCTCCTGCGGGGCGGGCTCGGGAGGTGCGAAGAACGCCGGCCGCAACTCGTGGGTGCTGAGCAGCGCATGGTGCAGCTCCGACCAGTCCCCGGCCTGCACCAGCTGCTCCAAGGCGGCGATCTCCTGCCGGTAGAGGGCCAGGGCCGCCAGCAGGGCCTCCCGGTTGTGGCGGGCCATCAGGGTGCCCAGGTCGGGGTTGCCGCCGCCCACCCTCGTGGTGTCGGCGAAACCGCTGGAGGCCAGGCCGCGCACCAGGGCCGCCAGAGCCCCCTCCCCGCCGCGGTCGGCGGCCTTGAGCAGGGCGGCACTCACCAGCACCGGCAGGTGGGAGATCAGCGCCACGGCAGCGTCATGGTCGGCCGGCGCACAGGTGAGCCAGCGGCCTCCCACCGCCACCGCCAGCTCCCTCACCGCCGCCAGGGCGCCGGGATCGGTGGCGTCCACCGGGGTGGCGACCCAGGGCCGGTCCCGGAACAGACCCGCCTCACCGGCCTCCACCCCCGCCGCCGCCGTGCCGGCCATCGGATGGGAGGCCACGAAGCGGATCCCCGGCCGCTGCCCCCAGACCTCGAGCACCGGCCCCTTCACCGAGCCCACATCGGTGACGACCGCACCCCGCGGCAATGCGGCCAGCAGGGCCGGATCCGGAGCGAGCAGGCGATCCAGGGGCAGGGCGATCACCACCAGCCCGCAGTCGGCCAGCACCCCGGGATCGGTGGACACCGTGCCCGCCAGGCCCCGCTCCCGGGCACGCACGGCGGTGCTCTCCCGGTGCACCAGGCCGCGCACGTCGGCCCCGAGCGCCTGCAGATCGAGGCCCAGCGAACCGCCGATCAGCCCCAGACCCACCAGACCCACCGGCCTGAGTTGCCACAGGGGCACCGCCCCCTCCCCTTGCCGCTGGTTCGCCATCCCCGCCGCCTCGAGCCTGGGCTCCATCGTCCCCGATGCCCGGTGGCATGCCGCGGGCAGGGAGTCGCTGTCGCCGCTGCTGCGATCCGCCCCGGGGCCGCTGCCTACGATCCGGCCATGTTGGAAGCCCGCGCCCACCACCAGCTCAAGGCCCTGCTGGCGGGGGAGGGGGCACGTCGCTGGCCGCACCATCTCACCCTGAGCCGCCTGGTGGCCAGAAGTCTGCGCCGGGCCGATCACACGCTGGTGCGACTGGCGCCCGGCACCGATCCCAGCTGGTGGATCAGCCTGCTGGTGCCGCTGGTGCTGGGGGAGACCAGGCTGGCCCTGGTCGTGGGGGATGCGCTGCGCCAGCGCCTGCTCCAGGTGGAATGGCCCCGGCTGCGGGGTGTGGGCCTCTCCCTCTCCTGCTGGGAGGGTCCGGATGCGCCGGCGGAGGCCAGGCTCTGGCTGCTCAATCACCGGGAACTGCTCGAGGCCTGGCGCAACGGCAGGCTCGGAGATCGCCAGTTGGTGATCCCTGAGGCGGAGACCCTGGAAAGTGCCCTGCGGGAAGCCCTGGCCGTGCGGATCGACCCCGCCGACTGGGACCGGCTGCGGCGCGCCCTGCCGGCTGCTGAAGAGAGCCTGCTCAGCCTGCACGGCCGGCTGGGGCGGCGCCTGCTGCGCCACCCCCGCACGCCCCATGGCCTGGTGGCCCTGGCCGACGACGACGAAGCGCCGCTGCGCCATCTGCTGGCCCTGCTGAAGCCTCTCCCCGATCCCTGGAGAGCCTGGCTGGAGGCGGCGGGTGGTGTCTGGAGCAGCTGGGCCCATGTGGATGCCGACCAGCTGGCCTGGCAGCTGCATCGTCAGCCCCTCGAGCCCCTGGCGGAACTGGAGGGTCTGCTTCAGGGCCGGGGCGCCGTGCTGGCCGGCGAACTGGCGATCCCCGGGGGCGCCGGCGAGGTGGCACCGGGGGGCGGAATCGCCGGCCTGGGCCTCACCCCCCAGGTGGTGGTGGAGCTGGGCGATCCGCCATTGGCCGATCCCCTCCCCATCTATGCTCCGCTGCGCCAGCCCCTGCCGAACAGCCCCCACTACGCCGAGCACCTGCTCGACCACGCCCGACGCCTGGTGCTCGCCCAGGGCGGTCTCACGGTGGTGCTGATCGACGACCCGGCCCTGCGCCGCGGCCTGGCCAGCGGCCTGGCGGCCGAGTTCGGCAGCCGGGTGGCCGAGGAATGCACGGCTCCGGAAAGCAACGGCGTGCTCTGCTGCCGCTGGAACTGGTGGCTGGAGAACCAGGCCCGCCTTCCCCTGCCCTGCCAGGTGGTGGTGGCCCTGCTGCCGATCGCCAGCCTGGAGGATCCACTCACCGCCGCCCGGGTGGCGCGTCTCCGCCAGCAGGGCCGGGACTGGTTCCGCGAACGGCTGCTTCCCGATGCCCTCAACCGGCTGCAGCGGGGAGTGGCGGGCCTGCGACGGAGCGGCGGCCGCCTGGCTGTGCTGGATGGTCGCCTGCGGGGGCGAGGCTGGGGCCGGCAGGTGTTCACCGCCCTGGAACCCTGGGTCCAGCTCACCCGCCTGCTGCCGGACTGATCGCCCCGGCGGCGGCCGGTGGCGGGCCTGGCCCCTAGCCTCGGGCCACCCGCACCCGAGTTCCCATGGGGGAAGCCAAGCGACGCGCCGCCCAGGGCCTGCCGCCCCGCCAGAAAAAAACCGAGCGCCCCTCTCAGGCGGCGGACACCTCCCCACGCCTGATCCCCTGGCTGCCGTTCACCCGCAACCAGGCCGACCGCTTCGTCGCCGTCAGCACCCGGGGGGCCTGGATCGGCATCGCCGCGCTGGTGACGTTCTGGGTGACCGTTCGGTTCATCGGGCCGGCGGCCGGCTGGTGGACCCTGGCCGACGGCTGAGCACCCGGGTTTCAGGCTGATGGCCAGCAGCCGGTGGCCGGTGAGGGGATGCCCACCGACCACAGGCGGCTCACGACAAATCGGAAGAAAACCTTAGGATTGGCGTATCGCTCTTCAGGGGCCCCGTGTTCTCACGCCTCGCCAACCAGTACCGCTCCGTGGTCCATGACCTGGTGCTGAGCCTCCGGGCCCTGGCCGACTGCCTCGACCAGCGGGGCCAGACCGCCAGCTGCTACGTCTGCGGCGACGGTGAGGAGAACCATGGCGCCTCCTTCGTGGCCGAACTGGAGGACCACCACATGGTGCGTTTTCTTGTCTCCGACTTCGGGATCAGCTGGGTGGAATCCCGCGATGGCCGCGAACTGGTGAAGCTGGAGGGCGCCGAAGCGATCCAGGAACTCCAGCGGGTGGCCGCGGTGCTGCAGAGCTCACCTGCCAGCCGCTGGCCCCGCCGTGCCGGCGCCCTCAAAGGCCCCGACACCCAGCTGGACTCCGCCCTGGCGGAGTCCGCCTGAGCATCCCGCCAGCCGCCGACGGCCCTCAGGCCGCCGGCACCTCCTCCCGCTCCACCACCAGTTCGATCGGGGCTTCCTCGACCGCCGGCTTGGCCGCCCCGCGGGCCGCCGCCTGACGGGCCGCCGCGGCCAGGGGCTTCATCGAGTTGGCCGTGACCTCAGAGCCCTCGGTGAGCCGGCGGCGGGTGAGCTGCTCGATCACCTCCGCCTGCTCAGGGTTCTGCTCCAGCCAGGTGATCGTGTTGTCGCGGCCCTGGCCGATGTTGTCGCCCTCGTAGCTGTACCAGGCGCCCTTGCGGGTCACCACGCCCGTTTCCTCGGCCAGGTCGAGCAGGCAGCCCAGGGTGCTGATGCCGCGGCCGAAGAGGATGTCGAACTCGGCGATGCGGAAGGGAGGGGCCACCTTGTTCTTGGCCACCTTCACCTTGGCGCGGATGCCGTACTCCTCGGTGCCGCGCTTGAGGGTCTGGATGCGGCGGATGTCGAGGCGCACCGAGGCGTAGAACTTCAGCGCGTTGCCGCCCGTGGTGGTTTCCGGGTTGCCGTAGGTGACGCCGATCTTCTGACGCAGCTGGTTGAGGAAGATCACCGTGCAGCCCGACTTGCCGATGTTGCCGGTGATCTTGCGCATCGCCTGGCTCATCAGCCGGGCCTGGCTGCCCACCGCCAGATCCCCCATCTCGCCCTCGATCTCCGCCCGGGGCGTGAGGGCCGCCACCGAGTCGATCACCACGATGTCGACGGCGGCGGAGCGCACCAGCTGATCCACGATCTCCAGGGCCATCTCACCGGTGTCCGGCTGGGAGACGAGCAGGTTCTCGATGTCGACCCCGAGGGAGGCGGCATAGACGGGATCGAGGGCATGCTCCGCATCCACGAATGCGGCCACGCCGCCGCGCTTCTGCACCTCGGCGATGGCGTGGAGGGTGAGGGTGGTCTTGCCCGAGCTCTCCGGCCCGTAGACCTCCACCACCCGACCCTTGGGATAGCCACCGCCCAGGGCGAGATCGAGGGTGAGGGCCCCGGTGTTGATCGTTTCCACCCGCATGCGGGAGGCATCGCCCAGGCGCATGATCGAGCCCTTGCCGAAGTTGCGCTCGATATGGTTGAGCACTAGGCCGAGGGCTTTGTCGCGCTCGGCGCTGGAGGGGCCGGCGGCACCGGCAGAGGAGGAGGCGGCCTTGGGATCGAGGGGCATGGAACGGATCAGCGAGGGGACAGGCCGCGACAGACGGGCACCGGAGACACCGGGGAGACACCGGACGGGCAGGGAAGCGGACCCGGAGCCGGGGGCCATCCTGCGACCTCTGGGAAGCAAGTGCCACCGCAGGGGGCCGGCGTATCAATTGCGTTAGTACGGGCGTACTGTAGCGCGTCAGGGCCAGCCCGCCAGGGGGGCGGCGAAGGCGGCGGGGGTGAGCCAGCGGATGCGCTCCACCGCCAGGCCTTCCCCGTCCCCGGGTGCCAGGTACCCCCAGGAGGCGAGATAGCACCGCACCTCCTCTAGGCCGGGGGTAGCGCGCACAAGCTCCAGGGTGGGACGGCGGTCCTCCACGAACCAGAGGGGCCGCCCCTGGGAGCGGAGCTGAAGCAGCACCTCGGGCTTGCTGCCCTGCTCATGGCCGTAGAGGGCCCAGGGGGTGAGACCGGCGGCGGCAAGGAGACGGGCGGCGAAGGCCCCGCCTTTGGTGGTGAGCACCGCCCAGTCGGCCCCCTCGGACGCCAGGCCCCGCAGCCGATCCGGCACAGCGGGATAGAAGCGGTGGAGCGCCAGCCAGGCCTCCGGCTCATCGGCTATCGCCGTTCGCCGCACGGCCTCGAGGGCCTCCTGCAGCTGATCGGCCGGCCAGCCCCGTGACGCGAGGGCCGCGGGCATGGCCCGGTCGTAATCGGCGGCGGCCGCGAGCGGGTCGAAGCCGGGCCGCCCCAGCTCGGCCGCCATCAGCACCATCTCCCAGCCCTTGTGGATGCGGGGGCGCAGAAGGGTAAAGCCCGGGGGCGCCGCCTCCGGCAGGATCAGCCCTGGATCGAGCCGGAGGGCGGCTTGGCGCGCCGACCACCAGTACTCGGCCATGCCGTCCACCAGCACGCCGTCGAAGTCGAAGACCAGCAGCGGGGCCGCAGCCAAGGGAGGTGGGAAAAAACTGGGCCGCTAGGATTCGAACCTAGGAGTGGCGGGACCAAAACCCGCTGCCTTACCGCTTGGCGACGGCCCAACACTCCGGCGGTGCCGGTGCCTGAATAGTTACCCACAGCGCCGGTGCCTTCGTCAACCGGAGTCACCCGAGTCCGGCCGCCAGGGTCCTGAGGGGCCCGTCAGGGTGGAAACACCCGCAGTCGCTGCTGCGGCCCCCGTCCGAACACCGAGCAGCGGAGCCGGTAGCGGCCCACCAGTTCACTCTGCATCTCCCGCACCCGTTCACTGCGGGGGAGAAGCTCGACCGGCCTTCCCTGGGGCAGCACCACCTGCTCCACCGCCAGCCGGCACTCCTCCAGGCCGGCATGGTCATCGTCGAGACCGCCGGCGGGATCTTTGGCGTCAGGCTCTTCCGGCGACCGCCGATCCACCAGCCGCTCCAATGCCCTCTGGAGCTGGTGGGGGGAGTCGGACTTGATCACGAGGATCGGCACGCCCCGCACCCGCGCCCGGCGCCGCAGGTCGGGATCCCGGCCCAGCTGACCGCGAAGGCTCAGCAGCACGTCCGCCTCCTCCGGCTCCGCCACCACCTCCACCGGCAGGGCCCGGCCCCGTACCGCCTCCTGCAGCAGTTGGGGAGCCATGCCCACGCCGCACACCCGCAGGGGGGCCATGGGCTGGAGGGAGGACTCCTCAGGGGACGACAGGGTGGTGGGCTCCGCCGGCAGCACCCGGGGGCCCGCAGCCGCCGGATTCGGCAGGGGCGGGGCCACGAGGGCCCGGCCGCCGCGCATGGGGATGGGGGTCCCCCGTCCCGATGGCGGTGGCGGCGGGACCGGAAGGGGGGGCGCCGCGTCCTGCAGCAGCAGGCGTCCGTCGGGCGCCAGCTCGCGGATCTGGGGACGGCCCTGCTGGCCGCGCAGCAGGGCATCCACGGTTCCGGCCACGTCACGGTGGACGAGCCAGCGGTGGCGGCTGTGCATCTCCACCGCCAGCGGGAAGGTGGGTTCGGCGGCCCGCTCCAGCACCGTCTTCTGGGTGCGGCGCCGGCGGGCTTCCTCATCGCCGAGGGTCACCGACTGGATGCCGCCGACCAGGTCGCTGAGGGTGGGGTTGCGCACCAGGTTCTCCAAGGCGTTGCCGTGGGCGGTGGCCACCAACATCACCCCCCGTTCGGCGATGGTGCGGGCCGCCTGGGCCTCCAGTTCCGTGCCGATCTCATCGATGACGATGACCTCGGGCATGTGGTTTTCCACCGCTTCGATCATCACCTGGTGCTGCAGTTCGGGCCGCGCCACCTGCATGCGCCGGGCCCGGCCGATGGCGGGGTGGGGGATGTCGCCGTCGCCGGCGATCTCGTTACTGGTGTCGATCACCACCACGCGCCGCTCAAGCTCGTCGGCGAGCACACGGGCGATCTCGCGCAGGGCGGTGGTCTTGCCGACCCCCGGCCGGCCCATCAGCAGCAGCGACTGGCCCGAATCGAGCAGATCCCGCACCATCGCCACGGTGCCGAACACGGCCCGACCCACTCGGCAGGTGAGGCCCACCACGTCGCCGGTACGGTTGCGGATGGCGCTGATGCGGTGCAGGGTGCGCTCGATGCCGGCCCGGTTGTCACCGCCGAAGGGGCCGAGGCGGCTGATGACGGCTGCCAGGTCGTCGCGACCGATGGGCCGTGGGTCCAGGTCAACGGTGCGACCGGGGAAGCGGGCCTCCGGCGGCCTGCCCAGATCGAGCACCACCTCCAACAGCTGCTCGGACCCCCCACCGGCGGCGAGCCCGCGCTTCACGGACTCAGGCAGCACGGCAAGCAGACGGTCCAGGTCGTCCGCGACCCGCTGGGGCAGCAACGCGACCCCGGCCGGAAGCAGGGAGGAGGGTGGGGATGGCAGGGCAGCAAGCTCCTGTCGATGGGCCTGATCGAGCGAGCGCCCCGGGCGGCTCGTGATCGTTGGGTGGCGTCAGATTAGGCGCGCCTACCACCGATCCGCACCGCGCCCCATGGCCCATGCCCTTCCCGAGCACGGCACCCTGCTGCACGTCGGCTGCGGATCGAAACACATCGACCGCACCCCGTTTGCCGGCAGCCAATGGCAGGAGGTGCGTTTCGACATCAACCCTGACGTGACACCCGACCTGGTGGGAAGCCTCACGGACATGGGAGCGGTGGCGGACGGATCGATGGACGCTGTCTTCTCCACCCACAACCTGGAGCACCCGTATGCCCATGAGGTCCCCAGGGCCCTGGCGGAGTTCCGGCGCGTCCTGCGTCCAGGGGCATCGCGGTGATCACCTGCCCCGATCTGCAGACGATCGCGGCCCTGGTGGCGGAGGACCGGCTGGTGGATCCGGCCTACACGAGCGGCATGGGGCCGATCACCCCCCTCGACATGATGTACGGCCACCGCGCCTCGCTGGAGGCCGGCAATCTGTACATGGCTCACCGCTGCGGGTTCACCCTCAAGGTGCTGCAGGCGACGATGCGGGCAGCAGGCTTCGCCCAATGCGCCAGCCTGCGGCGCCCGAGAGCGTTCGACCTGTGGATCCTGGCCACCGTGGCGCCATGGCCCGAGGATGCGCTGCGGGCTGCGGCACAGCGGCTGCTGCCAACGGGCTGAAGCGGCGACAGTCGACGGCTCAGGCGTCGGAATCGGCTGCCAGCCATGGCTGGATGAGGCCCTGGGCCTGAGCGTGGGCGCCGGGCCAGAGATCGGGGCAATCCAGCAGCCGCCGGCCAAGCCCCTGGGCCTCCACCAGCCAGGGTTGGAGCAGCACACGGGCCACACTGCCGAACCCCACGCCGGCGGCGCCACCGCGCCGGCCTGGGAAGCGCCGCAGCACCGCCAGGGTGTGGGCATTGGTGCCGCCGGCCAGCTGCAGGGGACCCGGCGGCGCCAGCGACCCCAGCCGCTCCAGCAGCCGCACCGCCGCATGGGCCGTGCCTGCCCCCACATCGCCGCTCATCGGGCGGCCATCCAGCTGCCAGAGCGGCCGGAAGCCGGCCCCGCGAAGCAGGCGGAACCGCGCCCAGAGCTCCGCCGCCAGCCCCTCCACTGTGGTCCCTCCCTCCAGGCCGGCGCTCACCGCCACCCGACGCAGCGGCACGCCGCTGGCCGCCAGCTGCTCCACCCGCTGAGCGAAGGCCTCCAGCCGCCCCGGCCGGGTGTGGAGCTCCACCGCGTCCGGGGCCAGCTGCGCCAGCAGGCCCCCCACGCCGTCCGCCTCCAACACCTGGCTGCGCTCCTCGATCAGCCCCAGGGGACAGGCGGGCAGGCAGCGGCCGCAGCCATAGCAGCGCTCCGCCTTCACTCCCGTCCCGCTGATGGCCCAGGCGGGGCACACCCGTTCGCAGGGCCGGGGGCAGGCGGGGGGACAGCGGTCCGGATTGAACCAGGCCTTGCGGAAGTGGGGGTCGAGGCCGTCACTGAGGCTGACCATCAGCCAGGGACGGGCCGCGCCGCGGGCCCCGGCCCAGGCCATGCCCCGCCGGGCCGCGGCCACCACGGCCGCATCCGCCGCCACGTCGATGCAGTGGACGCCAGCCAGGGCATAGATGCCGGCGAGATCCTCGATGGACGCAAGATCCTGGTTGCTGGCGCCCGCGATGAGCTTCACCCAGCGCCCCAGCGCAAGCGCGGCTTCGGGCCCGAACACGGGGTCCCCGGCGGTGGCGGACGTGCCGATCAGACGGTGGCGATGAGCAGTTGCTCGAGCGGCTGCCAGCTCAGAGCCCGGGCTCCCCCCATCTCCACCACCAGCTTCAGGCGGGGCTCCCGGCGGGAGAGCTGCACAAGCGAAGCGAGCTCGGCCTCCGAGAGCACCTGACCCTCCAGCAACCAGAGCAGGATCGGGGCCGTGCCCTCGAGGTCGCTGCCGAGCAGGGGCATCACCCGCTGGACCTCGCCAACGGCCGCTCCCCTGCCCACGCTCTGGTGGCCGAGGTGGGGCGTGCGGACCCCATGCAGCTGGAAGAGGAAGGCCTCCGGATCGCCGAGCCCCCGGACCGATGTGAGATAGGTGCGGTAGCCCGCGGCGCGCATGCGCCGCAGCAGGCGGGTCTCGGTGCCACCCTCCATCGGCGCGAACAGCGCGAGGGCCCCCTCCTTCTCAAGGTCGTTGCGGAAACCGCGGCCGGAGAGCAGCAGGGGCATCGGTGCGGCGAATTCGGTGCGGGCAATTCTGGCAGCCCCGCTGCGGATCGGGGCCTCTAAGGGAGGGGGTACCCCCATAGGGTATGGTGGATTCTTGTGCCGAAGTTCTGTGCCCGTCCGCTAGCCGGGCCTCCAGAACTCGGTGCAGGGTCGTCGATGCGACGGCCCTCCCGGCCAGTACGGCCCGGGCAGCCCTTCCGGGGCTGTGCGGAACCGTCGGGAAACTGCCAGACCGGCGCCCGGAGCCTGCTCCGATCACGCCCGGTCCCGCAAGTCCCAGCCTGCTGATTCGTCTCGCTAGCCCCCGGTCGCGCGGCTCCGCCGCCGATCCCTCTGCGATTCCCCGAACTCAGCGATCGTCGCGTTCCCGGTGCCTTGCGGCACGGGTTGCGCCGGGTCTCCACGGACGCTCCCCCAGGGGAGCCCCGCCTGTCCCAACCGACGACTGTCCAGCTGGCGTCATTCCCCTCCCATGTCCATCGGCATTCTCGGGAAGAAACTGGGCATGTCCCAGTTCTTCGATGAAGAGGGCAGGTCCGTTCCGGTCACCGTGATCGAAGCGGGTCCCTGCCGCATCACCCAGCTCAAGAGCAAAGACACCGACGGCTACACCGCGGTGCAGGTCGGCTTCGGCGACATTCGCGAAAAACTCGTGAACAAGCCGGCCAAGGGCCACCTGGCGAAGTCCGGCAGCGAACCGCTCCGGCATCTGCGCGAATACCGCGTCGACGCCGTCGACGGACTCGAGCTGGGCTCGGCGATCACCGTGGCGGCCTTCGAGGCGGGGCAGAAGGTCGACGTCAGCGGCGACACGATCGGCCGCGGCTTCGCCGGCTACCAGAAACGGCACGGATTCAGCCGCGGCCCGATGAGCCACGGTTCAAAGAATCACCGCGAACCGGGTTCCACCGGCGCCGGCACCACGCCGGGCCGGGTGTATCCCGGCAAGCGCATGGCCGGCCGCTACGGCGGCAAGCAGATCACCACCCGCGGCCTCACCATCCTGAAGGTGGACAGTGAGCGCAACCTGCTCGTGGTCAAGGGTTCGGTGCCCGGCAAACCTGGCGCCCTGCTCGACATCCGCCCGGCGAAGCGGGTGGGCAACAAGAGCGCGAAGTGAGGAACGAGGACATGGCATCCATCTCGATTCGCGACTGGCAAGGCAAGGAGAGCGGCAAAGCCGATCTCAGCCTGACCGTCGCCAAGGAAAGCTCCGCCACCGATCTGTTGCACCGCGCCGTGGTGCGGCAACTGGCCAACGCCCGCCAGGGCACCGCCAGCACCCTCACCCGGGCTGAAGTGGCTGGCGGTGGCCGCAAGCCTTACAAGCAGAAGGGAACGGGTCGGGCCCGTCAGGGTTCGATCCGCACCCCTCTGCGTCCCGGCGGCGGCATCGTCTTCGGCCCCAAACCGCGGAGCTATGAGCTGGCGATGAACCGCAAGGAGCGTCGTCTGGCCCTGCGCACGGCCTTGATGAGCCGCACCGACGACATCGTCGCGGTGAAGGGGTTCGGCGCGGGCCTCGACACCCCCAAGACCCGGGAGATCACCGCCGCCCTTCAGCGGCTGGGCATTGAGGCTGGCACCAAGGTGCTGCTCGTGCTCGATGGCGCCAGCGAGGCGGTGAAGCTCTCGGTGCGCAACCTGGAAAAGGTCAAGCTGATCGCCGCGGATCAGCTCAACGTCTTCGATCTGCTCAACGCCGGCAAGCTGGTGGTGAGCGAGGAGGCACTCGCGAAGATTCAGGAGGTCTACGGCGATGGCTGAACGATTTACCGACCGGCTGGCGGATGTGATCCGCCGCCCACTGATCACCGAGAAGGCCACCCGGGCCCTGGAGCTGAATCAGTACACCTTCGAGGTGGATCACCGGGCAGCCAAGCCCGACATCAAAGCGGCCGTCGAAACCCTGTTCGAAGTCAAGGTCGTCGGCGTCAGCACGATGAACCCCCCTCGCCGCACCCGGCGGGTTGGTCGCTTCGCCGGCAAACGTGCCCAGGTGAAGAAGGCGGTGGTTCGTCTTG
>JBJTUJ010000063.1:0-2708 GCA_046080685.1 Cyanobium sp.
GCCCTGCCGCTGCTGCATCAGCAGGGCCAGCTCCGGGAAGCGGATGTCGTAGCAGATCAGCAGGCCCAGGCCCGGCGGTGCAGGCAGGCCGGTGCCCAGCGGATCGCCCTCGGGCGGCAGCACCGTGATCCGCTCGCCGCCGCAAAGGCTGTCGGATTCGCGGAAGCGGATGCCCCCGGGCACATCCACATCGAACAGGTGCACCTTCCGGTGTTTCGCACGCAGACGCCCCTCGCTGTCGATCACCGTGGCCGTGTTGTACTGGCGGCCATTGCCCCCCCGTTCGGGGATCGAACCGGCGATCACGCTCACGCCATGGCGCCGCGCCAGCCGGGCCACCATCGCCAGCGACGGCGACGGCCCCTCCAGCAGCAGAGTGCCTGTCTCGGGGATCGGCTCGGCCCAGGCCGCGAAACCAGCCGCGGCGTAGGGGGCGTTCCACACCTCCGGCAGCATCAGCAGCCGCGGCCGGACCCGGCCCGGCGGCGGCTGCAGGGCCCGCTCCAGCCAGGCCTCGGCATGGCGGCGGTTGGCGGCGCCGTCGTCCCCGGCCCTCAGCTGCACCAGCGCCACCGGCAGGGTGGGGCCGGCGGCGCTCCCGGCGGCTGGCCCTGGCACGGGGGTGGCCCCCAGCAAGCCCCCGATCGCCGCGATCACCTCGCCCACCGTGTCGCAACTCTGCACGCCGCCGCCGAGGCCGCCGATCAGCTCGTGCCAGGCGGGCGGGGTGGCCAGCAGCACCAACGGCCGGCCGGCCTTGAGCGCATGGGCGGCCTCCGAGACCGTCCCCGGCCCCCCCGCTCCACACACCACCACCACGCTGCTGCTGAGCACGTTGACCACGTTGCGGGCCTGGCCCATGCCGGTGAACAGGGCCACATCCAGCGCCGCCGTGGGCTCGGGCCCGGCGGCCGGATCGCCGCCGTCACCGGGCAGCACCCCCACCACCAGATGCCCCTCCACCGCCATCGCCCCCCGGCAGGCCGCCGCCATCACGCCGCAGGGGCGCCCGCCCGTGAGCAGCCCCCAGCCCCGGCGGGCGATCGCCGCCCCCAGGTCCTCCGCCAGCTGCAGGGCCACCGGATCGGCCCCCTCGCCGGCACCCATCACCCCGATCAGGGGCCGTCTGTTGGTCACCATCGCGTGCATGTCCCGCGTTGCTGCCAGCATCCCGCCCAACCACCCCCCTCCCCGCGCCATGAGCGATCCCCAGGTGCGCGAGCTGATCGCCCGCCATCAGCTCGAACCCCACCCCGAAGGGGGCTGGTACCGCGAACTGCACCGCAGCACGGAGCCCGTGCGCCGCGGCGACGGGGAATCCCGCGACGCCCTCACCCTGATCCTGTTCCTGCTGGAGGGCGGCGCGGTGAGCCGCTGGCACCGGGTGGCCGGGGCCGATGAAAGCTGGCATGCCATCGCCGGCGACCCCCTCGAACTGCTCACCCTGCCGCCCGGGGGCGGCCAGCCCAGCCGCCGCCTGCTCGGGTTCTCGCTCGCCGACCCGACCCTCGAGCCGGTGGCCGTGGTGCCTGCCGGGCACTGGCAGGCCGCCCGCAGCCTCGGCCGCTGGAGCCTGGTGAGCTGCTGCGTGGGACCGGGATTCAGTTTCGGCGACTTCGCCCTGCTGGCCGACCTGCCGGCCGGTGACCGTCCCGCGGGGGCCCTGCCCGAGTTCCTCTGATCCGCCAAGAAAGAGTAACCTTCACTACAAAACTTCCGGTTCGGCTCCGTAGGTTTTGGCATGCCTTCTTCGAAGCTGAACCCCTTGGCATGGACGCTCGCCTGGATGCGGGGTCTGACCAGGGATTCAGTGAATCAGCTCAGCATCAAGTCGAAGCTGATCCTGATGCTGCTGCTGGTGAGTGGCTTCTCCACGCTGTTCTCAGCGGCCCTGGGCTACCGCAGCGACCAGATCAATCTCACCGAGCGAGTGTCCCAGCAGCTCACCAGCGTGCGGGCATCCAAGGCCTATCAGATCGAATCCTATTTCCGCACGATTCAGAATCACACCCAAACCCTGAGTGAGGATCTGTCGATCATCGCCACCGTGGAGCAGTTCGCCGCGGCCTACAACCAGCTCGCCTCCGCACCCGCAGCCAAGGGATCCGCCCAGACCGTCGAAACCTTCTACCGCAGCCAGTTCCTGCCGCGGCTGGATAAGTACCACGCCGGCACCCCAAACCTGCCGGCCTATTTGCCCAGCGAGCGGGCCACCGAGTACCTCCAATATCACTACATCGCCACCAACAAAAACCCGGTGGGCAAGAAGCAGCAGCTCACCACCGCCAGCGACGGCAGCACCTATTCCCAGGTGCACGGCCGCTATCACCCGATCTTTCGCAACATCATTGCCAAGTTCGGCTACTACGACATGTTCCTGATCAACCCCCAGGGACAGATCGTTTACACCGTGTTCAAGGAAACCGATTACGCCACCAACCTGTTCACCGGCCCCTACCGGGACAGCAACCTCGCCCAGCTGGTGGGGCAGGTGATCAGTGCCAAGGAGAAGGGCTTCACCCAGCTGGTGGATTTCGCCGCCTACGCCCCCTCCTACGGCGCCCCCTCCTCCTTCATCGCCGCGCCCCTCTACAACGGCTCGCGGCTGGTGGGCGTTCTCGCCTTCCAGATGCCCGTCAACGAGATCAACAACGTCATGACCGGCAACCAGCAATGGCAGCAGGACGGGCTGGGGAAATCGGGCGAAA
>JBJTUJ010000064.1:0-9308 GCA_046080685.1 Cyanobium sp.
TGTAAATCCGCTGGCTCTGCCTACGTTGGTTCAAATCCAACCCGGCCCACCTTCCACATGCCCTTGTAGCTCAGTGGTAGAGCACTCCCTTGGTAAGGGAGAGGTCACGAGTTCAAATCTCGTCAAGGGCTTCCTTTCCGCGGATCCTGGCGCTGAGGATCCTGATGCTCCGGTCGGGGCTCTCCTTCCTCCCACTGCGGTGGATCGTCCATGGTGTCAAGCCGATCCCGGGTGCTGCTGATCGCCGCAGTGGTGCAACTGCTGCTGGCGGCAATTCCGGGATCAGGCTCCGGGGCGCACGGCCTCAACCTGTGCCTGCTCGCCCCCCATGGCGACACCGAGGCGGGAGGGCGGGTGCGGGCCCTTCTGCCCCTGGCCCGGCCCACGATCTTCGCCGCCGACCCATTGGCGGAGGTCCGCCTCGAGCAGGGCGGCCGCCTGCTGTGGCAGCACCAGGCGCCGCTGCTGGAGCCGATCCAGGGCCCGCTGCCCTGGCCCCTGCCTCCCCTCTCCCCCGGCGAGCGGATGCTGCTGCGGCTGCGGCCCATGGGTGAGCCCGAGGGCCACGAGGGCACCATCGAGCTGGAAGCGGCTGCGGCGGCGGTGCTGGCACGCAACGAAGCCCTGCGGGTCACCCTCGGCTCCGATGGCGCTCTGTGGATGCGGGCGGTGGAGCAGGCCCTGGAGCGGCGCGACCAAGCCCTGGCCGCCGCCCTGCTGTTCGCCTTCGAAGGCCCCAGCACCCCCGCCCTCGACAGCCTCCGCCGTATGGCCTACGAACAGGACTGCCGGACGCCCGGATCTGCCAGCGTGGACGCCGGTCACTCCCCACCCCCGTGAACGCTCCCGTCGTGCCCAGCGAAGCCGCACCGTTGCTGACGGTGTCCCCGGCGGTGATGCGGGAGCCAGTGACCCGGGGAGACACCCGGCCCCTGGCCTGGCGGCGGGCCCAGCTCCAGCGGCTGGAGGCGCTGCTGGACGATGCGGAAACGGTGCTGCCCCAGGCCCTGGCAGCCGACCTGGGCAAGCCGGAGCTGGAGGCCTGGGTGGAAGCGGTGAGCGTGCGGCACGAGCTGCGCCACACCCGCCGCCATCTGGCCCGCTGGGCCCGGCCCAGGCCGGTGTCCCTGCCCGTATGGATGCTGCCGGGGCGGGGGGCGGTGCATCTCGAGCCCCTGGGCTGCGTGCTGATCGTGGGGCCGTGGAACTACCCCTTCCAGCTGTGCCTGCGGCCGCTGGTGAGCGCCCTGGCGGCGGGCAACACCGCGGTGATCAAGCCGTCGGAGCACGCCCCGCGCAGCGCCGAAACGATCGCCACCCTGGTGCATCGCCACTTCCCCCCCGAGCTGGTTCAAGTGATCACGGGCGATGCCCAGGTGGGCGCGCGCCTGCTGGAGGAGCGGTTCGACCACATCTTCTTCACCGGCTCCACCCGGGTGGGGCGGCTGGTGATGGCCGCCGCGGCCCGCCATCTCACGCCGGTGACCCTGGAACTGGGGGGCAAGAGTCCGGCGATCGTGCTCGACGACGCCGATCTGGTTGCCACAGCCCGGCGGCTGGTGTGGGGGAAGGGTATGAATGCTGGCCAGACCTGCCTGGCCCCCGACCACCTGCTGGTGCAGCCCGGCATCCGCAGGAACCTGCTGGAGACGATGGTCCAGGAAAGCCGGCGCCTCTACGGCGACGATCCCCTGGCCTCGCCCGATCTGGCCCGCATCGTCGACGGGCGGCAGTTCGAGCGGCTGGAGGCCCTGCTCCAGGCCCCCCGGCAGGAGGGTCGCATCCTGATGGGGGGTCGCAGCGATGCTGCCGGACGCCGCATCGAGCCCACCCTGATCCGGGTGGAGCGCCCCGAGGAGGATCCCCTGATGCAGGAGGAACTGTTCGGCCCCCTGCTGCCGGTGATCGAGGTGACCGACCTCGACGCAGCCCTGGCCCAGGTGCGCCGGCGGCCCAGTCCGCTGGCCCTTTATCTCTTCGGTGGTGGGCCCTCCGAACGACGGAGCCTGCTCCAGGGCAGCCGCTCGGGCAGCGTCGTCTTCGGCGACGTGATCCTGCAGGCGGCGGCGCCCGGGCTCCCCTTCGGCGGTGTGGGGGAGAGCGGCATGGGCGGCACCCACGGCGAAACCGGCTTCCGCACCTTCTCCCAGGTGCGCAGCGTGCTGAACCATCCCACCTGGCTCGATCTGCCCCTGCGCTATCCGCCGTATGCGGGCCGTCTGGGCTGGATGAAGCGCCTGATGGGATGAAGCCGCCGGGGGGGGCTGGGCGAGACCGGATCCGCTCCTTAACGTGCCGCCAGCCCTTCATTCCCCTTCCCATGCGCCGCACCCTCGTCACACTGGCCCTGGCCGTGGTGCTGCCATGGCCGGCGCTGGCGGCCCAGGTCACGGTCCGCCCCGGCGAAACCCTCTCCGAAATCGCCGATCGCAATGGCATCAGCGTGACGCGGCTGATGCAAATCAATGGCCTCAAGAACGCCGATCACGTGGAAGCGGGCATGCGGCTCACTGTGCCCGGCAGCGGTGGCGGCGGTGGCGGCGCGACCGCCTCGGGCACGGAGAAGGTGGGCCCCGGGGAGACCCTCTCGGAGATCGCCGAACGCAACGGCATGAGCCTGGCCACCCTGATGAAGATCAACGGCATCAGCGACCCCGACCATGTGGAGGTGGGCCAGAACCTGAAGCTTTCGGGTGTTGCCAAGGGTAGTTCGAGCAGCGGCTCCCGGCCCTTCCGCTACGACCGGGCAGCGAGTGTGCACGTGGTGCGCCCGGGCGAAAGCCTCTCGGGCATCGCCGATGGCTACGGCGTTCCCGTGAGCAAGCTGGTGGCCATCAACGACCTCAGCGACCCCAACCACGTGGAAGCCGGCATGCGGCTGAAGCTCAAGGGCAGCCCCGCCGCCGCACCGGCGCCCCGGCCCGAGCCGCGACCGGCCGCCACGGCCACCAGCAGCCCAGTTACCAGCAGCCCGGCCCCCACCCCCAGGGCCACCGTGGCGCCCGCCGTCGCCCGGGCCAGCAGCCCGGCCCGTCCGGCCACCGGCACCACGGCCACGCAACCGCAACCGGCCCGCACCCCGGCCCCCCGGGCCACGGCCGCACCCGCTGCCACCACGGCGACGGCCACCGCTGCCCGCACCGACTGGCGCACCTACGGCCCCCTGCAGGTGGACTGGGCGAACTGGCAGCCGATGGGCGGCAGCCTGGTGGCCCCGTCGCTGAACAGCAAGGGACAGTCGCTCTACCTGGCGATCAACTGCAGTGCCCGCAAGCTCAACGCCACCTCCCAGGAGGGTCAGTGGAGCACCTGGGACGATGCCAAGCTCGACTTCGAGCGCCAGCTGGTCACGGATCTCTGCAAGACCCGCGGCTGAGCACTCCTCAGGCCGCCCACTGGAGCGGCCAGGGAGTGCGCAGGTAGTGGCGTCCGCTGGAGCGCAGCCAGAGCCTCTGGGCTCCGTCATCGCTCTCGCTCACCAGTTCCTCCTGGACCAGGCGACGGGCCAGCCAGCTCCAGCGCTCCTCCACGCTGCCGTGACGGCTACGCAGCTCCTCCGCCAGGCTGCGCAGATCCCGGCCGCTGCGCTCCTCGAGCGCCTCCAGCACCCAGGCAGCCTGGGCGGACCAGTCGCGCCGCTGGGGCGCACGGCAGCAGTTGTCGCAGCGGCCGCAGGGCGGCACCAGCTCCCCCACCGCCAGCAGCAGGGCCTGCTCCCGGCAGTCCTCGCCCTCGGCCACCGCCTCAATACGCCGCAACTGCCGCTGGGCCTGCTCCCTCCGCTCCACCTCCCGCTGCCGCTCGCCCTCCGAAACCGGCACCACGGCCGCGCGGATCGCCCAGCCCAGGCTCACCCGGTCCGCCGGGTCGAACAGCACCAGACAGCGAGCCGGCCGACCGTCGCGGCCGGCGCGTCCCGATTCCTGCAGGTAGCCCTCGGCGCTGGCCGGCAGGTCGAGGTGCAGCACCAGGCCCACGTCAGGCCGATCCACCCCCATGCCGAAGGCGACGGTGGCCACCAGCACCGGCGAGGGGTGGTCCTGGAAGTGGGCCAGGGCCAGCTGGCGGCTGGCGGGGTCCATGCCGGCGTGATAGGCGATCGCCTCCACACCGGCGGCGGACAGCCGGGCCGCCCAGTCCTCCACCGATCGGCGGGTGCGGGCGTAGATCAGCACCGCCCCTCGGGCCTCGGCCACCGCATCCAGCACCAGGGGCAGGGGATCCTCCGGCCGGCGGCGCATCCCATAGGTGAGGTTGGTGCGGCGGGCGGAGCGCACCTGCAGCAGCGGTCGCCGCAGCTGGAGCAGGCGGATGATATCCGCCCGCACCTGGGGCGCCGCGGTGGCGCTGAGGGCCACCAGCGGCACGCCGGGACAGAGGGAGCGCAGCTGACCCAGCCGCCGGTAGTCCGGGCGGAAATCATGTCCCCAGGCACTGATGCAGTGGGCCTCATCCACCGCCACGGCCACCAGGCGGCCCGAGTCGAGCATCTCCTCCAGCAGGCGCCGGGTGGCCTCCGCCTGCAGCCGCTCGGGGGCCAGGTAGAGGAGCCTCAGGCGATCGTCCCGGAGCCGGCGCTGCAACTGGGCGCGTTCGAGGGGCTCCAGGCCCCGATGCAGACAAGCGGCCGGAATCCCCCGGCGCTGCAGCTGGTGCACCTGATCCTGCATCAGGGCCACCAGGGGCGAGACCACCAGCACCAGCCCTTCGCGCACCAGGGCCGGGAGCTGGAAGCACAGCGACTTGCCGGCGCCGGTGGGCAGCACCGCCAGGCAGTCGCGCCCCGCCAGCAGGGCCTCAACCACGGGCCGCTGGCCGGGCCGGAAATCGTCCCAGCCGAAGTGGCGACCCAGTGCCTGCCGCAGCGGATCGTCCACCCCCTTCACCCCAGCGCTGGCGCCCCGACCCTACCGCCCACCAGATGTGGCGGACACCGCCCCGCCCGCGCACGGGCCCCGGTTCAGGGCAGCGCCGGAGCGTCCAGCTGCTCCGGCGATTCCTCCACCAGCTGCAGCCGCACCCGTTTGCCCCCCGCCAGCTCACCGAGGGACACCCTCATCGTGGTGCCGCTGAGGGTCTGCAGGGCGGTGATCAGCTCCCGCAGGTGCGGCGTGCTGCTGCCGCTCTCCACCCACAGGCGCTCCTGCAGTCCGCCCAGGCGCCGCCAGCTGGTGTGGAGCTTGAGCACGGCGCTCTCCACCTGCTGGGCCTGGTAGACGGCATCGGACAGGATTCCCAGTGCATCGAGCCGCTGGGCCTCGTGGATCGCCTTCTCCAGGTCGAGACTGCCCTGCTGGAAGGCCCGCACCGACACGCCTGCCTCGGAGGCCTTGCTCAGCCAGCGGGCCGTCAGGGTGACGTCCTTCACCCGGTCGAGTTCCGGTTCATCCCGAAGCACCTGCCGCAGGTCCTCCTGCTGGGCCTCGGGCAGCCGGGCGAGCTCCCGCACCAGGGGCGCCACGGCCCGGGGAGGCAGCAGGTTGTCGGCGGTGCGCTGGCGGATCTCCTCCGGCAGCAGCGGACTGGTGGCGGCGGTGAACTCATCGGCCAGGCGCTTCACCTGCTTGCGGGTGATCTGCTGACCCTCGTTGGCGGCCTCGCTGATCATCTGCTGCACCTCGGGATCCGCCTGGGCGGTCTCGAGGAAGGCCCGCTTGGAGAAGTTGTTCACGCTCTGGTGCTCCAGCAGCCCGCCACCCACCAGCGCATCGGCCGATTCCGCCAGCTGGATCAGGGTGTAGGCGCGGGTCTTGCTGATCTCCCGTTCGCGCAGCCACTGCAGGAAGCCGGTGCCGCGCCCCTCGCCTCCCCGCTTCTCACGGTCCCGCACGGCGCAGAGGATGCGGCCCCGCCAGATCTCGGTCTGGAGGTCGAAGCGGTCGCACACCGCCCAGGCCTCCTCGAGGCGGGCGAGGAACTCCATCGTGCTGATGTCCTCCCTCTCCGGATCGGGCAGATCCAGGCTGAGCGCGGGCGGCTCGGGAACAGCCATCGGCGGACCGGCAACGGGGCTTGGATGCTGCCACGCGACCCGGCGACGAATCGTGACACCCGCCTCCGGGCGTCACCGCATCGCGGGTAAGGTCTCCCTGAAAGCCACCCGATCCCTCAGCGCAGCGATGGCCATCTCCCGCGGCGACAAAGTTCGCATCAAGCGCCCCGAGTCCTACTGGTTCAACGAGGTCGGCACGGTGGCCTCGATCGACACCTCCGGCATCCGCTACCCCGTCGTCGTGCGCTTCGACAAGGTGAACTACAACGGCTTCAGCGGCTCCGAAGGCGGCATCAACACCAACAACTTCGCCGAGAGCGAGCTCGACAAGGCCTGAGGCCTGCAGCCCCAGGCGCGTGCCCGAACTGCCCGAAGTCGAAACTGTGCGCCGCGGCCTGGATCAGCAGGTCCGCGGCGTTTGTCTTGAGAAGGTGGAGGTTCTGCGGGAACGGACCATCGCCTCCCCGGCCGATCCCGAGCTCTTCCGTTTCGCGCTGGAGGGCTCTCAGGTGGGGGCCTGGGAGCGACGGGGCAAGTATCTGCTGGCCACCCTCCGGCACAACGACGGCAGTGATGCGGGCCGCTGGGGTGTGCATCTGCGCATGACCGGTCAGTTTCTCTGGCTCGACACACCTACCCCCCCCTGCCGCCATACCCGTGTCCGGCTGCACACCACAAAGGGGGCCGAACTTCGCTTCGTGGACACCCGCAGCTTCGGGCAGATGTGGTGGGTACCGCCAGGCACCGCCGACCGGGAGGTCATCACCGGCCTTTCGCGCCTGGGGCCTGAACCCCTGGAGGCCGGCTTCGACACCGCCCATCTGGCACGCGGGCTGCGGGGCTCGAAGCGAGCGATCAAGTCAGCGCTGCTGGATCAGTCACTGGTGGCCGGTGTCGGCAACATCTATGCCGATGAAACCCTGTTTGCCGCCGGGATTCATCCCCAGACCCCAGCCGGCGATCTCACGCCGGCCCAGCTGGCCCGGATCCGCGATGCCCTGGTCTGCGTGCTGGAGATGAGCATCGGCGCCGGCGGAACCACCTTCAGCGACTTCCGCGATCTGAGGGGGATCAACGGCAACTACGGAGGGATGGCCTGGGTCTACCGGCGCACGGGCCAGCCCTGCCGGCGCTGCGGAACGGCGATCCAACGCGAGAGAGTGGGAGGGCGCAGCACCCACTGGTGTCCCTCCTGCCAACCGTGAATCCCCCCCCAGCTCCCCTCGCAACAAGCACCAGCTGCACGGGCAGCGGCAGCGACCCCGCCCGCCAGCTCACCGCCTCCATGGCAGAGATTCACCGCCGCGGCTGGTGCGACGGCACCGGCGGCAACTTCAGCTGCGTGCTCTCCCACGCGCCATTGCGGCTGCTGATGGCACCGAGCGGTGTTGATAAGGGACGGGTGGCTCCGGAGGAGCTGATCGAGGTGGACGGCCAAGGCGACGTGGTCCGCGGACAGGGGCGCGCCAGCGCAGAAACCCTGCTGCATCTGGCGATTGTGAAGACGACGCAGGCCGGAGCCGTGCTGCACACCCATTCCCAGAGCGGCACCCTGCTCTCGGCGCACCACGCCCCCCACTCCCGCCCTACCGCAGGAGAGCCCGCCGAAGTGGGCCACCTTGGGTTCAGTGACCTGGAGATGCTGAAGGGGCTGGAAGGGGTCACCGGCCATGCCACGCGGGTGGAGCTGCCGGTTCTGGGCAACGACCAGGACCTGGCGGCCCTGAGCGAGCGGGCGCGGCCCCATCTGGGCTCGGCTCCCCACGGACTGCTGATCGCGGGCCACGGGCTCTACGCCTGGGGCCGGGATCTGCCCATGGCGATGCGCCATCTCGAGATCCTCGAGTTCCTGCTCGAGCAGCAATGGCGCCGGATGCTGCTTCACGCGCTGACGGAGGGCAAACGATGAACGATCACGCTCCTTCGCCCTCCAGCGAAGCCTCCAGCCCGGAAGCCCCCCCGCTCGCTGCTGAACCGAACACCGGCCTGATCACGCTCGAAGGCAACGACTGGCTGCTGCTCGACATCGAAGGCACCACCTGTCCGGTGTCGTTCGTGGCGGCCACCCTGTTCCCCTATGCCAGCAAGCATCTGGAGAGCTTCCTCAGGGACTCCGCCGGACGGCCCGAGATGCAGACCCTGTTGCAGGAAGTCGCCGACGCATGGCGGGCGGATCCGGATCCCGCCGCCGCCCTGCTGCGGGATCAAGGCCACCCCGAGGCAGGGCCCCTGGCAACCCTGCCCTACCTGCAGTGGCTGATCCGGGAGGATCGCAAGCTGGCGGCCCTCAAGGAGCTGCAGGGGCTGGTGTGGGAAAGGGGCTACGCCCGAGGGGAGCTGCTCGCTCCGCTCTACCCCGATGTACCGGGGGCCCTGCAGCGATGGCAAGCCAACGGCCTCGGCCTGGCGGTGTATTCCTCGGGATCGGTGGCGGCCCAGCAGATGCTCTACGCCCACACCCCCGCCGGCGATCTTCGTCCCCTGTTCCGCCATTGGTTCGACACCCGCACCGGTGCGAAGAAGGAACCCGACAGCTACAGAAGGATCGCCAGGGAGCTGGACAGCCAAGCCAGCCGCATCCTGTTCGTCAGCGATGCCCTGGCCGAGTTGAAAGCCGCCGACGCCGCAGGCATGAATGTGCTTTTCAGCGACCGTGAAGGCAATCCTGAGCGGGACCCAGGTCCCTATAGGGTGATTCGTTCCTACGCACACTTGAACGCCAGGCCATGAGCGCAGCACCGCGGGATCAGGAGATCCTCGAACGCAACCAGGCCATGCTCGATAGCGTGGCGAGAGGCGACTGGAGCGCCTACGCCAGTTTCTGCCACACCGATCTGAGTTGCTTCGAAGCAGAAACCGAAGGTGTTCTCGCCGAAGGTCTCACGTTCCACCTGTTCTACTTCCAGCCACCGGTCACAACCTCGGTGGAACCACCCAATCCGCCGACGAACCAGGTGACGATGGCTCGCCCCCATCTGCGCTGGCTTGGCGATGATGCCGTGGTGCTGAGCTACACCCGGCTCACCCAGCATTGGCATGACGGAAGTGCCCACACCTCACGCTGCTGTGAAACCCGGATCTGGCAGCGGCTCGATGGCCAATGGCTGCAGGTGCACGTCCATCGCTCCTGACACGGCAGTCGGGCCATGCCTGTGAAACCAGGCAGTACCACCGAGCCCGCCAACAAAAAAGCCACCCTCGCGGGTGGCTTCCTCGCCCTCGGCCCTGCTGCCCTTGGGCTTGCGCCTGGGAGCCTTGGGCTGAGGTGATCCAAA
Source organism: Cyanobium sp. (assembly GCA_046080685.1). GTDB lineage: Bacteria > Cyanobacteriota > Cyanobacteriia > PCC-6307 > Cyanobiaceae > Cyanobium. Next base: position 9,268 of record JBJTUJ010000064.1, read on the forward strand.
AGATTGTTTTACCTGGCATCGAGCTATTTTCGCAGGGGGCT
>JBJTUJ010000065.1:0-2792 GCA_046080685.1 Cyanobium sp.
TGTTCGGGTGCTGCAGGGGAATGCCCTGCGAGGCGCCGGCGACGTGATGGCTTACTTCACCGGTCTGGCCTTCGTGCCGGATCTGCGCAGCAATCGTTTCCGTCCGGGCGCAGTGGCCGATCATCTCACCTCCCTTGGTGGTCTGCTTACCGACAGCCCCCAGATGAGTGTGTTGCGCTGGCTCGAGGCCGGTGCTACAGGCAGTTACGGCATGGTCTCGGAGCCCTGCAATCTGACCGCGAAGTTCCCGGATCCGGGGCTGGTGCTGGCCTACTACCTGCGCGGCGACACCCTGATCGAGTCTTACTGGCGCAGTGTGGCATTCCCCAGTCAGGGCGTGTTTGTCGGTGAACCCCTGGCACGCCCCTGGCCGATCAGGCCTGAAACCCCAGGGAGCCGAACTCAAAGGATGGGTGTCTTGGGGATACCTTGAGCTCCCTGCCGACTCTGCTGCTGCCAGAGATTGGCGTAACGGCCATCCTTTACCAGAAGTTCCCGATGATTGCCGCGCTCAACGATCCTGCCTTGGTCCATGACGCAGATCAGATCGGCATTCACGCTCGTGCTCAGTCGATGAGCGATCACAAGCACGGTGTGCTGACGTTCGAACTGCTCATGGCCTGCTGCACCAGCCGCTCGCTCTGACCATCAAGAGCACTGGCGGCCTCATCAAGAATCAACAGTTCAGGATCTCTCAGAATGGCCCTCGCCAGGGAGAGCGCTGCCTTTGGCACACCACTAAGGCGGTAACCGCGTTCGCCAATGAGTGTATCAAATCTATTCGTCAGACTGCTAATGAAGCCTGTGGCCTGGGCTTTTGCTGCAGCAGCTTCAATTTGAACGGCTGTGGCACCGGGTGTGCCAAAACTGATATTGAATCCAATGCTGGCATTGAACAAGAAGGTGTCTTGACTGACGACTCCAAGTCGTTGCTGCCAACTTTGGAGATCAGGCGTACCATGCCCGATCCCGTCGATGAGGATCCTGCCAAGACTGGGATCATAAAGGCCAACCAGCAAGTCAGCAATCGAACTCTTGCCCGCACCACTGGCTCCAACCAAAGCCACGGGATGACCTCTTGGGATGGTCAAGCTCACGTTTGCCACTGCCGGAGGAGTATCCGGGAAGCAACATCAACAACGCAGACGGAGAGAGAGCTGAAACACAAGCAAAGCTACTAAATATCAGCTGCTGTCTTACGAAGGATCGCGGATTAATACCATGGCGGAATTAAGTCCCGCTATAACGGGATAACAATGGGGTAAAGAGTGGTTAGATCTTAGCTCAATCTCAACCATGCCGCTTCAGATGCCAGGCCCAGGCATGCTCGATAATCGTGCCAAGTTCGGGATAGCGTGGCCGCCAGCCCAGTTCTTCATGGGCCCGGGTGGCACTGGCCACCAACTGGGCGGGATCTCCTTCCCTTCGCTTCGCCACGTGGGCCAGCAGACCCCGGCCGGTGACCTTTTTGGCCGTCTCGATCACCTGCTGCACGGAGTAGCCGGTGCCGTTGCCGAGGTTGTACACCAGCGGTTCCCACGTTGGTTCCTCGCGCTCGCGTATTCGCAGCAGCCGCTCCAGACCGAGCACATGGGCATCGGCAAGATCGCTGACATGAATGTAATCGCGGATGCACGTGCCATCCGGGGTTGGATAGTCGTCCCCGAAGATCTGGAGATAGGGCTCTCTTCCGCTCATCGCATCCAGAACACGCGGGATCAGATGGGTCTCTGGCGTGTGATCCTCACCCAGATCGCCATCGGGATCGGCGCCCGCCGCATTGAAGTAGCGGAAGATCACGCTGGGAAGCCCATAGGCGCGACCGAAGTCGCGCAGCAACTGCTCCACCATGAGTTTGCTCTGCCCATAAGGATTGATCGGCGCCTGGGGATGCTCTTCGGTGATCGGCACCTGCTGGGGTGGTCCATAGGTGGCGCAGGTGGAGGAAAACACGATCGGCAGAGGGCGCTCGCTGGCCACCAGGGCTTCGAGCAGGGTGAGCGTGTCGCCAAGGTTGTTGCGGTAGTACTTGGCAGGATCCGTGACCGACTCGCCCACATAGGCATAGGCAGCGAAATGCAGGACCGCCTCCACAGGCCGTCCTTCGTGGGGTGTGCCCGCCAGCGAGGGATGGCGGCCACGCAGGAGAGCTTCCAACACCTCACGGTCGCCAACCTGGCCCACCACCAGGGGAATCCCCAGCACCTGCTGCACGACCTCGGCATGGCCGTAGACCAGGTTGTCGAGCACCACGGGCTGGTGGCCTGCCCGGTGAAGGGCTCGTACGGCATGACTGCCGATGTATCCCGCCCCTCCGGTGACCAGAACCCTCACGAATCAACTCCAACAGGAAGAGCAATGGGCCAAAGGTAGTCAGGCGCCCAGGGAGCCCCGGCTCGCTGCACCTGCCGAGGCGGTGCACCAGCGATCACAGCCGCACCTCCTGGCCCTGCCGCAGGCTGCTTGTGAACTCGCTGACTGTCAGGGGAAGGCCCTCCTGCAAGGGAATGCGTGAACGCCATCCCATGCCTGTGAGAAGGCTCACGTCCAGCAGCTTTCTCGGGGTGCCATCGGGCTTGTCCGTATCCCATTCGATCGTCCCGGTGAATCCCGTGGCTGCGGCCACCTGCTGTGCCAGTTCGCGGATGGAAACGTCGCTGCCGGTGCCCACATTCAGATGCTGCAGGTCCTCAGGCTGGGGTTGCCAGCGCTCAAGGCAGAACACGGCAGCGTCGGCAAGATCGTCAACATGCAGAAACTCACGCCTTGGAGTTCCGCTGCCCCAGCAGGTC
>JBJTUJ010000066.1:0-3606 GCA_046080685.1 Cyanobium sp.
CCATCGCTCATTGGCTCGATAAGTCCCTCTGATTGCATGCTCCGCAATTGGTGATAAACCCAATCTTCACTGCGGTTTCGTGTGAGTTCTAGCCTCCATATCAGCGCTGTGATCCATCAGCGAACGGCCCCTACCTGGTGCTTTGTTGTCTACACAACAAGCTGTAGTGTGTTGCTTTCAGGCGGCTGCAGCCGTTTCCTTGCTTGCATCAGGTTTCCTGGAGATCCGGATCCGTTGCATGTCAACGCAACGGATCTTTTCATGTTCTGGCTGCCACCCGACAGCCATCACAGTCCGTCCGCTCGCCCACGCCGTCGTGATGCACAAAAATGCCCCAGGCTGTCGCACTGGGGCCGTTGGGGATCACCCTGGTGAGAGGGTGCCGTGTCTGGAGGGGATGGGCCGTTCAGGCCTCGAGGTAGTCGGTGTACCTGTGCGACAGCTCCCTGATGGCTGCGTTGGCCCGCCGTTCGAGGCCGCGGGCGCTGTCCCGGGTGATGCCCATGCGCCGTGCGGTGGCGCTCAGGCTCAGGGGCTGTTCCGCCGTGAGCCCATAGCGGAAGCGCAGCAGGGTGGCCGCCTGATCGGGGAGATCATTGAGCAGTTGCTCGATGTCCTGCTGCATCAGGGCCGCGGCAACCTGTTCCTGGGGGTTGGTGCTGCGGCAGGCCAGGTTGTCCAGCAGGCGCAGATCGCTGTTGGCCCCGTGCTGGGCATCGAGGCTGAGCGGTTCCTGGGCACGGAACAGCACCTCGCGGATGTCGAGTGCCTTGAGCCCCGTTGCTTCCGACAGTTCGGCCAGGCTGGGATCGCGGCCCAGCTGCTGACCCAGGCTCTGCTGACACTGGCGCAGCCGCTGCAGTTGATCCACCATCGTGGAGGGCAGGCGGATGGTGCGGCCCCGGTTGATCAGGGCGCTGCCGATGCCGTCGCGAATCCACCAGGTGGCGTAGGTGGAGAAGCGATACCCCCGGCTGGGGTCAAAGCGTTCCACCGCTTTGATCAGGCCGATCGTGCCTTCCTGAATCAGATCCTCCAGATCGGCGGGGCGGTGTTGATAGCGCCGGGCCATGCTGATCACCAGGCGAAGATTAGCCACCACCATGCGGCTGCGAGCCCGTTCGGACCGATGCAGCCAGCGCTGAAGCTGTCGCACCGGAAGCCCGGCTTCCAGGGCCCATGCCTCCTGGCAGGGGGCCGAGCCTCCGGCTCGAATCGTCATCTCTTCCTTCACCTCCAGCAACTGGCGGCCTCTCTGAACTTGGCGGGCCAGAGAAATCTCCTCGCTCGCTGTGAGCAGAGGGATTCGTGAGATGGCACGCATATGCAAACTGAGTGCGTCGCAGCGGCCCGTTGGGCGCTTCTGTGGCGCAGGCATCGGGGTGATGTCTGAGGTGAGTCGTGTAACTTTAATGACTGGGAATGGCCCGTGGGTGCGCAACGAAAGCTGCCGAGGCCCAGAAGCTCAAATCGCTGCGATCAGAGCGGCTGATCAATCATGCAATGATCAGTCAGTTTGGGCGCATTTGCGCTAAGGCTGAAGCGGCGGATTGTCCTCGGCTCTCAGGGTTCGGTTGGCACCCTGTCCAGCTTTGCGGATCAGCCAGTAGGCCGCCGCCAGGCCCACCACAATCAGGCCGAAGCCGGCCATCAGCGGTGCCTTGTTCTCCGTTCCCGGTGGCAGCACGATCACCTTCCGGGCCACAGCGGTGAGGGCGGTAAGAAGCACGAGTTCGATCTGCACCACCTGATCACGCAGATAGGCCGTTACGTTCTGCAGCACCTCCAGGGCAATGAAGATGAGCAGCAGGCGATCAAGGAGCTTGATCAGGCTGCCGTCGAACCAATCGGTCTGCCATTGGATGACATTGGCACCCGAATGCAGCAGCAGCTCGAACGTGGCAAACCCGATCACCACGGCCAGCAACAGGGCCAGAATCTTGGCCAGCTGACGCTCATAGCTGTGAATGGCGCTGAGAAATCGTTTGTCGCTGAACAGATCCATGGCGCAGCAGAGCGAACGTCGATTCAATCCTTCCCGGCCCTGATCGGGCTGGGGTCTGGGGCGGACCCGATGCCACCCTCATCTGCGTTGGCGAGACAGGCACTGCCTTGGTCCGCGCAGGCCACCGCATGATCCTACGAGACGGCACCTTGAGTTGGGGCGGTGATTTCCTGTGGTGTCTGTGTCGACTGGCACGATCTGGCAGCCGTCTTGTCCTGGATGGCCAGTAAAAAGACCCCAGCTGATGGGCTGGGGTCTGGACAGCGGAAGAGGCTCTGTCGTCGCAGCTTCTCGGCAGGCGTGAGCTGTTCCCCGTGAAGAAGGTCGACCGGACTCAGAACTTGTGATCGCGCAGGGCTTCCACCGGATAAATGTAGGTGATGATCGAGAAGTCGGCATAGTACTTACTCTCGATCTCACGAGTGATTTTGTCTGCGAGCTCGCGTGTGCCGGTGAGCACCTCGATTTTCACATTCGAGAGCGTGTGCGAAACGCTCGGCTCCCCCGTGGACCGCACATTGCGGCTGCCTTCGCCGCCGGCGGCGTTGACGGTGTAGCCGGTGGCCCCGGCGGCCTTGATCAGCTTGGTGAGTTTCTTGGAGAGAATCTCCTCGGCGACGATCACCAGCTTCCAAACCTGTTGACTCATGGCTCTGTACTCAGTTGTTGTGGATAATGATAGTTCAGCGGCCGAGCATCATCTCAGCGATCCCGATGAACAGGGGAATGCAGATGGCGATCGCCACTGGCGTGCCGATGGCCGTGGAGGCGCCGATGTAGGCCGAGGGGTTGGCCGAGGGGATGCCAGCACGGAGCGTCGGTGGGCCGGAGATGTCGGAACTGGAGGCGGCGATCACTGCCAGCACCACGGCGCCGCCGATGCTGAACCCGGTGAGCTTGTGGATGATCAGGCCGAGGCCGAAGGCAAGGAAGCCGTGAACGATCGGGGCAATGAAGGCGTAGATGGCGAACCACTGAGCCACCTTGCGCAGCTCGTTCATGCGTTGGGCAGCTTCCATGCCCATGATGATCATCAGGATCGACAGGAAGCCTTTGAACAGGGGGTTGAAGAAGCTCTCATACACCGGCTCGGGCTTGGTCAGGATACCGAGGGCCACACCCATCAGCAGTGCCGTGACGGCCGAGCTCTGCAGACTTTCCTTGATGATCGGCCAGATCTCCACTTTTTCGGCCTGGCCGGTCTTCTTGCTGATGTACACGCTGGCCACCACGATCGCCGTCACCAGCGCCGGGATGTCCATGAAGGGGTACAGAGCTGCGGTCCAGGCTTCGTAAGGCACCTTGGCGGCATCCAAACCTGGCAGAACAGCGGCCAGGGTGGAGCCGCTCACCGCGCCGAACAGACCGCCTGTGGCCACCGCATCCGGCACATTGATGCCAGGCAGCTTGCCGAGCGTCCAGCGGCTGATGAACACAATCACGATGCCGATCAGCACAGCCGCAACTGCCGGCAGGAAGATCTCTGCGGGATTGGAGTTGCGGATGGCGATGCCACCCGTCAGGCCGATCTTGATCAGCAGAAAGAAGCTGATGAACTTGTAAATCGAATCAGGGATGGCCAGCTGGCTGCCCAGCGAGGC